>NZ_BAAGVG010000020.1:0-165815 GCF_054780995.1 Bordetella tumbae | reverse complement strand
GCACACACGCGAATCGCTATCGGTCCGGGCATGCAACGGGGTGGCGTGGTGCTTGGTTGGAAGATCTGCGTGGCTAGAGTTGTTGCATGCGATGATGATGCCTACCTCATCTCTATGCATGGCGAGAACGTCGCTCGAGAGATCTTTTGTTTATCTCCAACGCCAAAGCTTTCGCATGCAGATCACGAACGCTATGCATAGGCGCGCCCGTAGGCGCCTATGCATAGCCGCCCTGCAAAATATTCGTCCTTGCAAAAATCAGTGCCTACGAAGCCTACGTAGACCGCTCGTGCCAGCGACGAGGGAATCAGAGACGATGCGAGTCGAAGCGGGGCAGTGACCGTGTTGGCGCGCCTCGTGGCTGAGCGAGTGGATACCGAAGGCAGCGCGAAGGCGCGGACGAGGTGAACGAAGCGGTGTCGGCCGCGCAGGCGGCCGAGCAGCCACGTGAAGCGCCAACACGGTCACTGCCCCGCTTCGACGTCCAATAGCACTCGATCCCCCGCCCTACCAGCGCGCCAACGTCCAATAGCACTAGCCCCCCAAACCTGCCCACGATCCCGACCTATCTCATCACTCGACCTTGATCCCCGCATCCTTGATAACCTTACTCCACTTAGCAAGCTCAGCTTGTATGAACGCCCCGAACTCCTCCGGCGTACCCGGTTTGGGCTCCGCCCCTGCAGCCAGCATACTTTTGACGGTATCAGGATTGTTCAACACTTTCTGCATATCGGCGTTCACGCGCTTGACAATATCGGCAGGCGTACTTGAGGGCGCCAGCATGCCGCTCCAGGAATAGGCTTCGTAGCCGGGCACGCCCGACGACGCGATGGTGGGAATACCTGGGAACAACGCAGAAGGCTCGGGATTACCTACACCCAATGCACGAATTTTCCCGCCCGATAAATGCGGCATGGCGGATGGACCATCGGCGAACATGACCTGGACTTGTCCCCCAAGCAGGTCCTGCATCGCCGGCGCACTGCCACGATAAGGCACATGCTGCAGGCGCGTACCAGTCATGCTGTTAAAGAGTTCACCCGCGAGGTGAGTGCCACCGCCGGTGCCAGACGAGCCGAACGACAGCTTTCCTGGATTTTTCTTGGCATAGGCAATGAGTTCCTTGACACTTTTGACGGGCAAAGACTCATGCACAACCAGCACGATCGGAAATACCGCGCCCATACCCACAGGCACAAAATCCGCAGTGATGTCGTAGCTCAGGTTACCGCGCAGGCTGGGCAATACGGTGTGATGGATCGAAGCAAAGAAATAGTGATACCCATCCGCAGGAGCCTTGGCCGCGGCTTGCGCGCCGACGATGCCGCCCGCGCCCGCCTTGTTGTCCACGACCGTCGGCGTCTTCCACATCGCGCCCAGAGGCGTTGCGATGAAACGGGCTGTTGTATCGACCGGGCCACCGGCGGGGAATGGCACAATGAAATTGACGGGATGATCAGGCCACGAGGCAGCGCGAACAGAGAACGGCATAGTCGCGGCAGCGCAGGCTGCCCCCAGCCCCGCCAGCAGGCGGCGGCGTTGCGGATCGTGCATGAGTATGTCTCCGGTTTTTTGTCTGTGCGCACAAGCGCTGTGCCTTGTGCAGTGCTCGTATTATTTGCGCACAGGTGCCGGCTTGCCGATTCTTTTTTGCCGAAGCCCCTGTTCAGCAGCGGCAACCATCCGGCCGGGCGTCAGGCATTGCGCGCTGCCACCCGCACATGCTCGATGAAGTCTTCCACAAAACGCGGCAGATCGCGGCCGCGTTGCCGGCACAATAAACGGTCGCGCTGTGCCCAGGCGTCCTTCAGGCGCAGGACATGCAATGCCTGGGGCCGGCTGTAGCGCGCCGCGCAGGCCCTGGGCACTACGGCGATCCCAGCCCCTGCCTCGACCATGCGGCACACAGCCTCGAAACTGCCCACGTGTACCCGTTGACACAACCGTTTTCCCAAACCCAGCGCGATGTCCTCCAGGAAGGTCTGAATCGCACTGTTGGGATGAATGCCGACGAACTGATAGGCATCGATCACATCGACAAAATTGGCAGACTCCAGTTGCGCCAAGGGATGTTTCAATGATGTCACGACGGCCAGTTCATCACGGAACAGGGGCATCACGTCCAGCCCCTCGACATCGATATTGCCCGCCACGATCCCCAGGTCCGCCGTTCCGGCGCGAATGGCCAACACGATATCGCCGGAGATTTTTTCCTCCAGCTCGATATCCACATCCGGGTTTTCAGCCAGAAAGGTCGACATGGCATCGGCCAGAAAAGAATTCGTCGCCGTCGTGTTGGCGAGCAATCGTAACCGTCCCTTGATACCACTGGAATACGGCTGTAAATCGGCATTCAGGCACTCCAGCTGACGAAATACTGCGTGGGCGTGCTTGAGCAGGACTTCGCCCGCCGGCGTCAGGGCGACACCTGTCGCCTGGCGCACCAGCAATCGCGCCTTGAACGCTTCTTCCATGTTCTTGATGCGCGCACTGGCCGCAGGCAGCGACAGAAAGGTGCGCTCGGCCGCACGGGTCAGATTCAGGGTTTCGCCTACGTTCACGAATAAACGCAGATCGGTCAGGTCGTGTCTCATGTTCCGCCAAGCAAAAGGGGGGTGTCTTTAATTTTGAATTCCGCTGGCCCGACTTGAAATCTACCATGCACAGAGTCGGGTGTCCCAAACAGGCGTGCGATTCGCGTGCATCTGTCTAGCGAAGCGGCCCCAGCCCCAAAGGAGAATGGATTATGAGCGGTATGGTTGCAGGAAAAGTCGTCGTCGTCACCGGCGCGGGCGGCGGGATCGGGCGCAGTGTCGCCCTGGCGATGGCTGCGGCAGGCGCAAAAGTCGTGGTCAATGACATCGGGGTATCTCTGCAGGGCGAAGGCGGCGGGGACGGCCCCGCTCAGGCCGTGGTCAAGGAAATCCAGGCCGCCGGCGGACAAGCCTGCCCCAGCACAGACAGCGTCGCGAGCTACGAGGGCGCTCACAACATCATCAAGACAGCGGTCGATGCCTTTGGGCGCATTGATGCCGTGGTCAACAACGCAGGCAATCTGCGCGACCGCGTGTTTCACAAGATGAGTGAAGAAGAATGGCGCCAGGTGCTGGATGTGCATTTGAATGGCTCGTTCTACATGAGCCGTGCCGCGGCACCCTATTTTCGCGAACAGGAATCCGGCGCGCTGGTGCATATGACCTCGACATCCGGACTGATCGGCAATTTTGGGCAGGCCAACTATGCGGCAGCCAAGCTCGGCATCGTCGCACTGTCCAAGTCCATCGCGCTGGATATGGCACGCTATCACGTGCGATCAAATTGCATTGCACCATTTGCCTGGAGCCGCATGACCAGTTCCATTCCCGCAGAGACCGAAGCCGAAAAAGCCCGCGTCGAAAAGCTGAAAAAAATGGAAGCCGGCAAAGTTGCTCCTCTCGCGGTGTACCTGGTCAGCGACACCGCCAGCGAAGTGACGGCGCAGATTTTTGCCGTACGAGCCAATGAAATCATGCTGATGAGCCAGCCTCGCCCGCTGCGCACCGTGCACTACAGCGAAGGCTGGACCCCGGAATTGATTGGCGATATCGCGATTCCCGCGATGCGCAAACATTTCTATGCGCTGGAACGTTCGCCTGACGTCATCGACTGGGACCCCATCTGAGAGAGCCGCCATGCCCTTGGATTATCAAACCATCAAGAACTGGCAATTCGCCGACATCCACCACCGTTACGAGGACAAGGACACGATTCTGTACGCGCTGGGCATCGGTCTGGGGGCAGACCCCATGGACGCTGCGCAGTTGCGCTATGTCTATGAACAGGATCTTCAAACCATCCCCACCCTGGCCACCGTGCTGGGGCATCCCGGTTTCTGGATGAATGACCCTCGCACCGGGATCGATTGGGTCAGGCTGGTACACGGCGAACAGCGTCTGCAATTGCACGCGCCACTACCTGCCAGCGGTACCGTGATCGGCAAGAGCCGCATCACGCATGTCATCGATAAAGGCGCCGACAAGGGTGCGCTGGTGGTCACCGAACGCACGCTGCATGACGATCAAGGCCTGCATTTGGCGACCTTGCAGCAGATCACGTTCTGCCGTGGCGATGGCGGTTTTGGGCAGGGCGACGAAGCGCTGCCGCCCTTGCCCGCCGCGCCAGCACGCACGCCGGACCGATCGTGCCAACTATCGGTTGCCCCCAACGCAGCACTGCTGTACCGGCTGAATGCCGACCGCAACCCGCTGCATGCCGACCCTGCAGTCGCCAGCAAGGCCGGTTACCCGCAGCCTATTCTGCACGGCCTGTGTACCTACGGCATGGCGGCACACGCCATCATCAAGACCTGCTGCGACTACGACGCGTCGCGATTGACCGGTTTGAACGCCCGATTCTCGTCCCCCGTCTTCCCGGGCGAAACCTTGCAGTGCGACATATGGCAGGACACGAGCAATGCATTGCAATTCGTCGTGCGTGCCGTCGACCGAGACGTCGTGGTGATGAGCCACGGCACTGCCACGCTTTCTCCATAAACGCGGCTTGCCGCAACAAGGTTCTTATTGTCATGCAGCATCGTCCCCCGCCTCTGGAAGGCATCCGCGTACTCGATCTCAGCCGTATCCTGGCCGGCCCCTGGTGCACCCAGAACCTAGCGGATCTGGGTGCAGACGTGATCAAGGTCGAACGTCCCGCCACCGGTGACGACACGCGTCACTGGGGTCCACCCTATCTGAAAGACGGCCAAGGCAAGGACACGTCCGAGGCGGCCTACTATCTGAGCACCAATCGCAACAAACGCTCGCTGGAAGCCGATATCGCCAGCCCTGAAGGCGCGGCACTCATCCGCGAGCTCGTCACTCATTGCGACATTCTGGTCGAAAACTTCAAGGTCGGGGGCTTGCGCAAATACGACCTGGACTACGACAGCCTGAATGCCCTGAATCCACGCCTGATCTATTGCTCGGTCACTGGTTTTGGCCAGGACGGCCCCTGCGCCACATTGCCCGGCTACGATTTCATGATCCAGGGGCTGGGTGGCCTGATGAGCATTACCGGTGAGCGCGATGACCTGCCCGGCGGCGGTCCTCAGAAAGCGGGTGTGGCTGTCACAGACATCATCACGGGGATGTACGCTACGGTCGCCATTTTGGCAGCCATTCAAGAACGGCATCGCAGCGGCTTGGGCCAGCAGCTGGACATCGCGCTGCTGGATTGTCACGTCGCCATGCTGGCGAACCAGAACTCCAACTATTTCACGTCGGGTAATGCGCCAACGCGTGCAGGCAATGCCCATCAGAATGTCGTGCCCTATCAGGTCTTTGCCGCCAGCGACGGCCACCTGATCGTCGCAACAGGCAACGAATCGCAATACCGCGCCTATTGCAAAGCCATCGGCGTGCCCGAACTGGGGGACGATCCCCGCTTTGCGACGAATCGGTTGAGAGTCACCAATCGGGATGTTCTGGTCGCCCTGTTGAGCGACATCATGAAACAAGGTCCGCGCGACGAATGGATCAGCAAGCTGGAGGCTGCGGGCGTGCCTTGCGGCCCCATCAACAACATCGCGCAAACTTTTGCTCATCCGCAAGCACAAGCACGTCAACTGCGTCGAGAACTGCCGCACCCTTTGGGTGGCACGGCGTCCGTGACAGCCAGCCCGCTGCGGTTTTCCGCGTCGCCTGTGGTGTATCGCAATGCACCGCCCATGCTGGGCCAGCATACGCAGGAAATCCTGCAGGAGATCCTCGGTAAAACGGCTTGAACGCATTGACGATCCGATGACCGGGGAAAACCCGCGGTTAAGCAAATCCGAATAGTGCCGCCGATCCAGAATAGCTAGCATTTTTCGAGCCGTGAATCAGGTTGATCATGATGTTGCGGCACACAAAAAATCCTGACGCCGCATCTTGGCTTGCCGCTTTCCAAAGCAGCATTCGGCCTGCAGGCGGCTTTGAGGCAGAAAATCACGACATCTATCGTGGGAGACAACGCATGAAAAAGCTGCTTGCCGGTTTGGCCCTGTGCCAAGGCCTGTCCCTGACATCGCTGGCCACCGCGGCCGATCTGACGATAGGAGGCCTGCTGCCCATGAGCGGCAGCAACGCCGAATATGGACAGATATTCAGCTCGGGCGCCAACCTGGCCGTTGAACACATCAATGCGTCCAAGATGCTGTCCGGCAAGCTCTCCATCGTGTACGAAGACAGCCAGGCACTGCCCATGCAAGGCGTCATCGGCATGAACAAACTGGTCAACGTCGCAAAAGTGCCCTTCGTGCTGAGCGCGTTTACCGGCGTGTCCAAAGCCATCGCCCCCGTTGGCACGCGCAGCAAAACCGTGATGGTCAACGGCGGCGGTGTAGGCCCCGACCTGGCAGACCTGGGCGAGTACTTCTGGAACACGATTCCTCTGGCCAACTTCGAGGTACGCGCCATCGTGCCGTATCTGGTCAAAGATCGTCAGTTCAAGCGCATTGCCCTGATCTATGTCGACGATCCGTTGGGCCAAGCCGTCGTCAAGGAATTGGGCACAGAGCTAGGCAAAGCCGGAGGCGAATTGGCTGGCAGTTTCTCGGTACCTGCCACCTCGCAGCAGTTTTCAGGTATCGCTGCACGCGTGCGTGATGTCAAACCCGACGCGGTTTATATCGCCTCGTATGGCAGCCAGCAAGGGCAGATCGTCAAGCAACTGCGCGATAACGGCGTCACGCAGCAACTGGTCAGCTATTCTGCATTCGCCATTCCCTCGACGCTGTCCCTGCCCGAAGCCAAAGGCGCGATTTTCACCAGCCAGAAGGTGGACTGGGAGAAATCCGACGACATCACGCGCCGCATGCTGGACGACTATAAAAAGCAGTATGGCAAAGCCCCCAACATGTATGTCCTGAACTACTACAACGCCGTGCGCACCTTTGCCGTGCTGGCCGCAGCGCTGGAAAAAGCCGGTAAGCCCATCACTGGCGAGAACCTGCTGGCGCAGCGCAAGGCGACCCCCTCTTTTGATTTCGTGGGCGCCACCGTCTCGTTCGCGGATAACGGCACCATCAAGGCTCCTATCCAGATCAATGAGATCGGCGAGAACGGCACCAAGCCCATCGCCGACGCCGCGCCCTGACCCCGTCCCATAGAGAGGTGGCTATCGTATGTTGTTTGTCCAGCTCTTCATCAACGGGATACAGACAGGTGCCCTGTATGCCCTGATCGCGGCCGGGTTTTCGCTGATCTTCGGCACGACCCGGGTCTTTCACGTCGCCCACGGCGCCACATTCACGCTGGCAGGCTTTATTTTTTACGAGTGCTATACGGTGCTGGGCTGGATGTGGCCATTGGCTGCGGTGGCCGCGGGTCTGGCGGCGGCCTTGTTCGGCGTGTTGGTGGACCGCTATATCTACGCCGTCATCCAGCGGCACGAGGGTGCGTTTTTTACCGTGTTTGTCGCCTCGTTCGGCGTTGCGATCGTGGCACAGAATCTGATCACCATCGGGTTCGGCCGGGGTCTGGTGACTGTGCCCACGCCGTTGAGCAAGAGCGTGGAATGGCTGCCGGGATTGTATGTCGCCCCTATGGCAGGGGTCGCAGTGCTATGCGCCATCGTCGCATTCGGCCTGCTGCAGTGGCTGCTGACCCGCACCAATCTGGGCCTGGCGCTGCGGGCGTTAGGCGAAAATTCCGCCCTGGTACGCGTCTATGGCCTGACACCGCGGCGGCTGTCGCAATACGTGTTCCTGATCGGCTCATTACTGGCCGTGCCGGCAGCGATCCTGACGGCGACGACATCGGGCCTGAATCCCTCGATGGGACATCACATCATGCTGATCAGCATCGCGGCCACCATAGTAGGCGGCGTCGGCAGCCTGCGCGGTGCGGCCGTGGCGGGATTGCTGTTAGGCATGGCCGAGAATCTGTCGCTCGCCTGGATCGATCCGCAGTGGAGCGAGGCGGTCACTTTTGTCGTGCTGTTCCTTTTCATCCTGTTCCGCCCCGGCGGTGTATTCGGGCGCGCAGTGACGTCGTGACAGTGGCACGCCGTAATCATGGTCTGACGATTCATTCAACGGAGCATCCATGCTGGCTTATCTGCAAAACATTGCCGTGCTCTTCTGCGTGAATGCCATGTTGGCAGTCACACTCAACTTCATCATGGGCTATGCCGGCATTTTCTCCCTGGCGCATGCGATTTTTTTCGGGGTTGGCGCTTATACCGCAGCGAATGTGGCGATGCACTTCAGCGATTCGCTGTTGTTATGTACCGTCGCTGCCGTACTGGTGTCGGCCGTGCTGTCCATGGTCCTGGCCTTGCCGGCGTTACGCGTGCGGGGGGAATATTTTGTTGCCGCATCGCTGGGCCTGCAGGTCATCGGCGTCACGGTCTTTTCGGAATGGAAAGGCGTCACCGGCGGATTGGGGGGACTGGTGGGTATCCCCCCGCCCACGATTTTCGGCCACGCACTGAGCACGCCTGCCGAGTTCCTCGCCTTGGCCATCGCGGGGTTGATCGCCGTTTTACTCATCACCACCGCCCTGTTACGCGGCAGCTTTGGCCGCAGCTTGATGGCCATCCGCGATAGCGAATCCGCAGCGCAATCGGCGGGCAAATGGGTCGCCGCCATCAAAACCCTTTCTGTCGCCGTCTCTGCCGGATTGGCCGCCGTCGCTGGCGTCATCTACGCGTTCTACATGAGTTTCGTCAATGTCGAAGGATTCATGCTGGAAACCTCGATCCTGTTGATGGCCATGGTCATTATTGGCGGCACAGGCACCGTGTTTGGCCCCATCATTGGTACCGCGCTGTTGATGGTGCTGCCTGCCGCGTTGACGTATCTGCCCTTCCTGCCGCCTGCGGAACTCGGCACGATACAGCAGATCGTGTATGGCGCAGTCATGGTGTTGTTGATGATGTATCGCCCAGGCGGATTGGTGGGCGGACGCCGCAAAGGGGGCCAAGCATGAGTGCCGCCATGTCTGCATCCACGCAGTCATCCGAACATGCGATGAGCACGGCATCCTCTCCTGCCCTGCTGCAATTACAGGGACTGTCCAAGCGATTCGGCGGCCTGCAAGCCATCACCGATGTATCGATGGACCTGCCCGCGGGCCTCATTACGACGCTGGTCGGCCCGAACGGCGCGGGCAAGACCACGCTCTTTAACATGATCACGGGACACTTGGTACCGAGCGCCGGGACCGTCTATCTGCACGGCAAGCCGCTCGACAAGCTGGCGCCGTGGCAGATCGCCCGCCTCGGCGTCGGCCGGACGTTTCAGGACTTGCGGCTCTTTACTCAGATGAGCGTGATGGAGAACGTCACGACCGTCACCGAACGCAGCAGCTGGTTGTGGCAGCACCGCACAGATCCCCAACGTATTGAATCCATTTTGAACGAGTCCGGACTCTGGAATAAACGGCACGAGCGCGCGGCGGATCTGGCGTATGCCGAGCGCAAATTCCTGAGCCTGGCGCGCTTGATGGCCAGTGGCGCATCGCTCTGGCTGCTGGACGAACCGGCCTCGGGCCTGGACCCGCGCTCCTTTGATCGTTTCGTCGCCTTGCTGCGCGACTATGCTACGCGCGGCATCACCATTTGCATCATCGAGCACAATCTGGATCTGGTGACGCAGCTGTCTGATCAATTGGCCTTTTTGGATCAGGGCAAATTGCTGGCGTGCGGCGATCCGGCAGCCATTCTGCAGGATCCCGCCTTGGCTGCGATTTACTTCGGAGAGCGAGCATGAGTGCCTCCCCCCCGATCCTGGAAACCCGCGGCTTGCGTGCAGGCTATGGCGAGCGGCCCGTTCTCGAAGGCATCGATGTGCATCTGCATGCCAACGAAGTGCTCTGCCTGATCGGACACAACGGCGCGGGCAAATCCACGTTGCTCAAGACTTTATTCGGCCTGCTGGACCCGGAAGATGGCCAGGTGCTGTTGGACGGGACGCCCATGCATAGACCCGACGCACGCCGTCTGACGGATGCGGGCATCTCCATGGTGCCCGAAGGGCGCGGCATTTTCCCGGGGCTGACCGTCGCCGAGACCATGCGGTTGGGGCTATGGTCCGCAGGCGTTCCGAAGGGCGAACACGCGGCACGGTTGGATTGGGTCATGCAAGTCCTGCCCGCCTTGCGCAAGTTCTACAGCCAACGCGCCGGCACGCTCTCTGGCGGCCAACAACAGATGGTGTCGTTAGGCCGCGCCCTGCTCAGCCAACCGCGCTGCCTGTTGTTGGACGAGCCCTCGATTGGACTGGCGCCCAAGCTGTTTCAAGACTTGATGGGTCCGATTCGCGCGCTGCAACAGCAACGCGGCATGGCCATCTTGATCGTTGAACAGAATGTCCGCGAGGCCTTGAAAATCGCCGATCGCGTCATCGTCATGAAATCGGGCACCCTGATCCGCGCTGGCGTACCCGCCGATTTTTCCGACAATGCCAGTCTGATGGAACTGTATTGATGTCTGCCGCTGACACGCCAGCGCCTGTACGCCTGGCCGATTTATATATTCCGCATTTACAGGCCCGCCCTGACGACATCGCGCTGATCGACGAGGCCGGCCCTCTGAGCTATCGCGAATTCGATGCGTTGTGCCTGCGCACTGCGCAGTGGCTGGCGGCGCAGGGTATTCGGGCCGGCGACTGCGTAGCAGTATGGCTGGTCAACCGCCGGGAATGGCTGGCGCTGCTATTCGGTCTCGCCCGGTTGGATGCCACATTGGTCGCCATCAACACGCGCTATCGCAGCAGTGAGCTCGAGTACATTCTGACGCGCTCCAAAGCGCGCATGCTGCTGATGCAGCCTTCGTTTCGGAAAATCGACTTTCCCGAGGTCCTGGCAGACATCGCGCCCGATGCGCTGCCGGATCTCGAGTGTATTGCGTTACTCGATGCCCCCACTGATACACCGGATACGGTGCTGGACCGGCGCACCGTGGCGTTTTCACCCGATGCGCCAACACGGTTTCTGCAAACGCCAGATATCGCTAGCGGAGCATCCCAACCATCGCATCCGGTGATCCTGTTCACCACATCGGGCACCACCAAGGGCCCCAAACTGGTGATGCATAGCGCTGCAACCCTCTATGCACACAGCACCTGCGTCGCCGATGCATACGGGTTTCACGAAGCCGGCACGCGATTGCTGGCTGCATTGCCGCTGTGCGGCGTGTTCGGCCTGAACGGTGTGTTGGCGGCGCTACGGGCGGGTGCGCCCGTCATCATGATGGATCTGTTCGATGCGCCGCGGGCTGCACAGACCTTGCGTGACGAACGCATCACGCATTTGTTCGGCAGCGACGAAATGCTGCGGCGTATTGCCGACGAAGCCGCGGAAACGCGGCCCTTTCCCCATGCCCGGGTATTCGGATTCGCCTCTTTCAGCCCAGGGGCTGCCGCACTCGTTGATTCCCTGCAGCAACGCGGTTTTCCGTTGCAAGGGTTATACGGTTCTAGCGAGGTACAAGCGCTATTCTCTCTGCAAGATGCCGACTTGCCGGTCGAGGAGCGGGCCCTGGGAGGCGGCAGGCCAGCCGCAGACCAGGCGGCTCATCTGCGCATTCGTCATCCCGATACCGGCGACTTATGTCCATTGGGCGAGCCCGGTGAAATAGAAATCCGTGCGCCCGGTAATTTCCTGGGTTATCTGGACAATCCGGAGGCGACCGCCCAGGCCATGACAGACGACGGATACTTTCGCACCGGAGACCTGGGCTACCTGCGCCCGGACGGCAGCTTTGTTTATCTCGCACGCATGGGCGACACGCTGCGGCTCGGCGGTTATCTGGTTGATCCTGCAGAAATCGAACATGCGCTAGCCCAACAGCCGGGCGTGCGCAATGCGCAAGTCGTCGGCATCTCGCTGGACGGCCAGCCCCGCGCAGCGGCCTTTGTGATCGCGGCCCCGGAGATCACAGCAGAGGATTTGCTCACATCATTGCGCACATCGCTGGCGCCTTTCAAAATCCCCGCGCGGTTGTGGCTGGTCGATACCTTTCCCACCGCAGCCAGCGCCAACGGCTTCAAGATTCAACGAGCGAGATTACGCCAAATGGCCGAAGAGCGACTGCACCTGGAGATGCGTTAACCGGGTCTTTCCGGGTATCCCAGGAACGACTTTTGACGAATTCCTTTGAGGCAACCGATGCACGACACTTCTTTATATTTCGAGGACTTCCACCCAGGCCAGACATTCGAAAGCGGCGGCCGCACACTGACCGAAGCCGACCTGACCATGTTTTCCATGGTATCCGGCGACTGGAATCCCATCCATGCCGATGCCGTCTATGCTGCCAGCACGCGCTATGGCCAACGATTGATACACGGTACGCTGGGCATTGCCATCGCGACCGGCATGATGCATGAACTGGGCATCTTTCACCGCTCGGTCGTTGCGATGCTGTCGCTGCGCGAATGGAAATTCGTCAAGCCTATCTTTGTCGGCGACACGCTGCATCTGGTGCTGGATATTCTGGCGGTCAACCCCGGCACCAGCACACGCGTGGGCGCGATTGACCGGCGTCTGCGGCTGGTGAATCAGAACGGCGAAACTGTACAGGATGGCAGCAGCGAGGTGCTGGTCCTCAAGAAGAAAAACTAAACGCCTGACCGCGGCCACCACCTGCAGCCCGTTCATGATCGTGCTGCGCCGCTAGGCGATGCATCACACGGAGAGCGTCACAATCCAAAGCGGGAAAACAGGCAGATTCACTCCTGTTTTCCCTGTCAACGCTCATTCCGTGACATTCGCCTCAACCAGTTTGGCCAGTTGCAGCAGCGATTCCTGCCATCCCAGATAGCACATTTCGGCGGGAATCATTTCTGGAATTCCCTCCTGCACGATATTCAGCTCGGTCCCGCACACGACCTGTTTCAGTGAAACCGTAACAGTCATTTCGCCGGGCAAATCGGCATTATCAAAGCTGTCCGTATAACGAATTTTCTCAAAGGGCACCAACTCCAGATATTCTCCGCCGAACGACTCGCTCTTACCCGTGCCGAAATTGCGGAAAGACATCTTGTGCGTGCCGCCGACCCGGGCATCGAGGTGATGCACCTCGCAGGTATATCCGTAGGGGGGCAGCCATTTAGCAGCAGCATCGGGCTCGAGAAAGGCTCGATAGACGCGCTCGGGGGTAGCACGCAAGACACGGTGTAGGCGAACGGTTCCGGTTGTCATGATGAGAGCTCCTTAGGGTTAACGCCCCCGCCGCGCCTGTGGCGGTGGTTCAAAACGGGGGATGTACTCCTACGACGAATCAGCTTTCCACAAATCGACAACGATCAGACTAGAGAAAACCCTGATCTGCCATGGCTCCAAGGCATAGTTGCCCAACGCAACCCCCTACCTGACAATAAGCTGACGCGTCACAGACGTGTCACGAAACCGCCCCACAATCCGGTGAACTGTTCAAAAATGGATCATCCGGGATCATGAAGAAACTACTGAGCGTCACGTTGATCGGCCTGGCCTGGGCCGCCGTCGCCCCCGCCACCGCCGCCGAATGCCCACATGGTGAGCTCGACAAGAAATTCTGCGACGCCAACGGCGACATGGTTGCCGACGCCCCCGCCAATCCCAAAGAATGGGTGGATCCCTCGACGCTGATTTTTGCCTACACCCCCGTCGAAGACCCGGAGGTCTATCGTAGCGTGTGGGACGATTTCCTGCGCCACATGGAAAAGACCACAGGCAAAAAGGTCCAGTTTTTCCCCGTGCAGTCCAATGCCGCGCAGCTCGAAGCCATGCGCGCCGGCCGCCTGCACGTCGCGGGCTTTAACACAGGCAGCAATCCGCTGGCCGTGAACTGCGCGGGCTTTGTGCCGTTCACCATGATGGCGGACAAACAAGGCGCCTACGGCTACGAGATGGAAATCATCGTCCCGGCCGATAGCAGCGCTCAAAAAATCGAGGATCTGAAAGGCAAGACGATCGCCTTCACCTCGCAGACGTCGAACTCGGGCTACAAAGCCCCCTCGGCCTTGCTGGCCAGCACCTACCACATGCAGGCAGACAAGGATTACAAGCCCGCGTTCTCGGGCAAGCATGACAACTCGGTCATCGGCGTTGCCAACAAGGATTACGACGCAGCAGCGGTGGCAAACTCGGTGATGAACCGCATGATCGCGCGCAACGCCGTGGACAAGACCAAGATCCGCAGCATCTACAAATCGCAGTCGTTCCCCACGACGGGCTACGGCTATGTCTATAACCTCAAGCCCGAACTGGCCGAGAAAGTCCGCGAATCGTTCACGACGTTCAACTGGGAAGGCACTGCGCTCCTGAAGGAATTCGGCAAGGCCGAACCCGCTCAGGAAGCCTTTATTCCCATTACGTACAAAGAACACTGGGCAGTCGTGCGCGAGATCGACAAGGCCATGAACGTGTCGTACACGTGCCAGTGAGCGGGCATTGTGCAATGACAGTCAGCGTTATGCGAGGCATCGGATGATACATGGCCGCGCCGACACCGATGCGCCTATGCTGGAGCTGCAAGGACTCGTCAAACGCTATCCCACTGGCGATCTGGCGTTGGATCACGTAGACCTGAACGTCCCCCGCGGACAGGTCCTGGCGTTGATCGGCCCATCCGGGGCAGGCAAAAGCACGTTGATCCGCTGCATCAACCGGCTGGTGGAGCCGTCAGGCGGCGATGTGCGCCTCGACGGCCGCAGCCTGCCCACGCAATCCGCACGCGAACTGCGGCGCACGCGCCGCCAGTTGGGCATGATTTTTCAAGAGTACGCATTAGTCGAACGCCTGACCGTCATGGAAAACGTATTGTCAGGCCGGCTCGGCTACACAGGATTCTGGCGCAGTTGGGCGCGCCGCTATCCGCAGGCTGATCTGGAGCAGGCGTTTTATTTACTGGACCGTGTAGGACTCACGGGCTTTGAAAACAAGCGTGCCGACGCATTGTCAGGCGGTCAACGGCAACGTGTCGGGATCGCACGCGCGCTGATGCAGGATCCACTGCTGTTGCTGGTAGATGAACCCACCGCCAGCCTGGACCCCAAGACCTCGCGTCAAATCATGCGGCTATTGTGCGAGATATGCCGTGAACGGGGCCTGTCGGCCATCATCAACATTCACGACGTGGCGCTGGCCACGCAATTTTCGGATCGCATCGTCGGGTTGCGCAAGGGACGCCTCGTTTATGACGGCCAGCCTGCCGGCCTCGTGCCGCAGGTATTGACCGACATCTACGGCATGGAAGACTGGCACGATGCGGGGTCCGAACACGATGCCGACGCCACGAGCGATGCCAGTGAGACACTGGCGGGGACGGCGTCGCTGCACGTCACGGCGGCGCCATCCGATACCGCCTCGTCCTCCCCGCGCAGCGATACGTTGTGCACGGCGCGGGCGACAGCATGAGCCCCGTGACGGCTAACGCCGCCTATTGCCCAACGCACGCCCAGGCAACCAGGACGCGTACGCAATGCGGCATAAACGTCGCAGCCGTTAGACAGTACGGAACCACCATCGCATCAGCACGATGAACACAACAACAGCATGGCGCAAGCCGCCATTCATCCGCTCCGCTCGCATGCGCATCCTGTTGTGGGTGCTTGCAGGGCTGTATCTCATCACCGCGCTGAATTCCGTCGCTATCGATTGGAGCCGCGTCGCCGAAGGATTGACACGCGGCTGGCGTTTTATCGCCGCCTTCGCGCACCCTGACTTTGTCAGTCGATGGCGCGAGATCAGCGAAGGCCTGATCGAAAGTCTCGCCATGACCATGACGTCAACGGCCCTGGGCGTATTGCTCAGCATCCCGATCGGCCTGGGCGCGGCGCGCAATATCAGCCCCACGCCGGTCTACGCCGTATGCCGCGGATTCATCGCGATTTCACGCGCCTTTCCCGAATTGATCATCGCCATTTTGCTGGTGAAAATGTTCGGCTTTGGGCCGTTGGCAGGCATGCTGACATTGACCATCGCCTCGATGGGTTTCCTCGGCAAGCTCCTTGCCGAGGAAATCGAAACGGCCGACCGATCGCAACTCGAGGCCATCCGCGCCACTGGCGCCGCATGGCCGCAATGGATAGTCTATGCCGTACAGCCGCAGGTCATGCCACGCCTGATCGGCCTGTCCATCTATCGTCTGGACATCAATTTCCGCGAAGCCGCCATCATCGGCATCGTCGGCGCGGGCGGTATCGGCGCGACGCTGAACACCTCATTCGATCGTTATGAATTCGAAACCGCCGCCGCCATCCTCCTGCTCATCATCGCCATCGTGATGCTGTGCGAATACGCATCGAGTCATGTGCGCAGGAGATTCCTGTGAGCACGCATAGCATTCGGTGGCGCCGCCAAACGCCCGCGCAGCAGCGCTGGTCGTGGCTGGTCTGGATGATCGGCGCGTTGGTTTTCGTCGTCAGTTGGAAGCAGGTATCGGACAACACGATCTGGGACTTTGCCTGGGATGCGCCGGTAGCGGGCTGGGACATGGTTTCGCGCATGTGGCCACCTCGCTGGAGCTATCTGCCGCAACTGTGGCAGCCCTTGTGGGATACGCTGAATATTGCCACGCTGGGCACAGCAATTGGCACATTGATAGCAATACCGATCGCATTCGCCGCCGCGCGCAATACGACACCCAGCCGCGCCCTGCTGCGCCCGCTAGCCTTGGCTATCATCGTCGCCTCGCGGTCAATCAACTCATTGATCTGGGCGATGCTGCTGGTCACGGTAGTCGGCCCTGGCGTATTGGCTGGCATCATTGCCATCGCCCTGCGTTCCGTGGGCTTCATCGGAAAACTCCTGTACGAAGCCATCGAAGAAATCGACGCCCGCCAGGTCGAGGCCATCACGGCCACCGGCGCCACATCACCACAAATCCTGGCCTATGGCGTCGTGCCCCAGGTCCTGCCCTCTCTGGTGAGCACCACGGTCTATCGCTGGGACATCAACATCCGCGAATCCACCGTGCTCGGCATTGTCGGCGCAGGCGGCATAGGCCTGCCGCTGGCCGCATCGGTAGACACGCTCGCCTGGCCGCAGGTCACCGTCATTTTCGCGGCCATACTCGGCACAGTGTTCCTGGCCGAATGGGTATCCCGCAAAGTACGGGCAGCATTAATCTGAGGTGGTGCTGACACAGCTTTCACACTCGGCTTCACATTAATCACCAGTGCGGGACGCTTAGCTGCGAGACGGCAATACGTTTGCGCCAATAGCACACGCGTCTGTGGGCTTTACGGCGTTACCAGAATATGCGTCAGTACATGATTAATATAGTAGTTGCTGCGACCAATCCTTTGTTTTTTCAGAAAGCCCGTTTCCGCCAGCACATCCAGATACTTGGTGGCCGTTAGCCTGGACACATGTAAATCGTTCTGCAAAAACTCAATTTTCGTGTACGGGTGCATGAACAAGCTATTGATGAGATCCTGGCTATAAAACTTGTGCTGCTCACGAATGCGATGCTTGTAATCCAACAACGCATCACGAATGGCAATCACAGTTTTTACCGTCTGCTGTGCTGTTTGCTCCACAGCTTCCAGCATGTAAAGCACCCAATCCTCCCAAGCATCGCGGTCACGTACGGCTTGTAGCAAGCGATAGTAGTCACTTTTGGTTTGCACGATATGGCGGCTCAAATACAGCACCGGAATGTCAAGCAAACCCTCTTTGACCAGATACAGCACATTCAAAATGCGCCCGGTACGTCCGTTACCATCGTAGAACGGGTGAATGCTCTCGAATTGGTGGTGAATTAGCGCCATTTTGATGAGCGGGTCCACCGATACGGCCTCGGGATCATTGATGGCTCGTTCCAGGTCGCGCATCAGCGCCACAATAGTGTCCGGCTCCTGGGGTGGGGTGTACACCGTATCGCCCGCACCGTCTTTAAGCGCCGTACCAGGTAATTTTCGAAAGCCTGCATGATTACGCTCCAGCTCTCTCTGGATTTCCACCAAGTGATTGGCTGTCAACAGGCCCGTGTCCTTGACTAGCCTAAAGCCGGTATACAGAGCTTGCCGATAGCTCAACACTTCCTTGCTAGTCGCAGACATCTGCGCTTCAAGTGAGACATCGTCTTTAAACAGTTCATCATGCGTGGTCACGATGTTCTCAACTTCCGAACTATCCTTGGCCTCCTGCAAACCCAAGGTGTTGATGAGAATGCCTTGATTAGGAATTGACGCCGCGATGCCCTTGAGTTCGGCTAGCTGACGGCTACTGCTGGCCAGCTTTTTCAGAATTGGCGTAGTATCAAAACGGCTGGGGCGCAGGGTTACAAGGCTGTCCATGGCTGCCACATGTATAGAAAACGTCAATTTTTATACATATCCGAGCAGACATGTATAAAAAAACGTATTTCGTACACAAGTCCGGACTACCTTACCACCTCAGGTGTGCATAGCAAGCCACACTTTCCTATGCATAAGCTGTGCCGGAAGAGTTCAAGCATCATTGATATCAAACCTCAAACCGTGACCGAATCCCTCTTCAACCCCATTAACCGCGACCGCAACCAGAACTCCTTGCTCTGGCTGTTCGACACACTCGAGCGCGACGCGGGCTATATGCGGCGGCAGATGTTCGGCTGTCAGGCGGCCTACTTGGATGGCCGGTTGTATCTCGTTGTCGCTGACAAAGGCGATCCCTGGGACGGCCTGCTGGTCTGCACGTCACAGGAACAGCATGCCGGGCTGATGCAGGAGATGCCGGCGTTGCGCCCGCATGCCGTCCTGGGAAAATGGCTATATGTGCCACAAGACGATCCCGAGTTCGAATCGATAGCGGAAAAGCTGGTGGCCCTGGCGCTGGCACGCGATTCGCGCTTTGGTGTCGAACCCAAACCGCGCAAACGCAAACAGCGCCTATTTACCTGAGCCGCCTCACCGGGCACGACCGCGCGCTTTGCACGGCCGCGCTCTGGCTTGGCGAAGCTCTGCAATCAATCCCACACGGGGGCCAAACCCTCAGGACTGACTTCGCGGCCATTACGCTCCAATGCAGCGATTTGCGCCATGTCGTCTGCGTCCAGCTTCAGATCACGTGCGAGCAGATTGCTGGCCAGGTTTTCGCGTTTGGTCGAGGATGGAATTACGGCATATCCCAGATGCAGGGCCCAGGCCAACGCCACTTGCGCTACGGTCGCCTGATGCTTGTCCGCAATTTTTGCCAGCACCGGGTCTTTCAGCACCTTGCCATAGGCCAGCGTCATGTACGAGGTCACGGTGATGCCCTGCTCCTTGAGAAAGGCCGTCAGCTTGTGATTCTGCAGATAGGGGCTCAACTCGATCTGGTTGGTGGCGATCTCGCCCTTGCCCACCACATCAATAGCCTGCTTGGTCAGCTCGATATTGAAATTCGAGATACCGATCTGGCGGGTCAGCCCCAGCGATTTGGCCTCGGCCAGGGCCTCCATGTATTCCGGCAGCGCCACGCCGTTGCCCGGCGCGGGCCAGTGGATCAAGGTCAGATCGACATGATCGGTGCGCAGTTTTTCCAGGCTTTCGCGCAGGCTGGGCACGAGTTTGGACTTGGCGTAGTTGTCGGTCCAGATCTTCGTGGTCACGAACAAGTCGGCACGTTTGACGCCGCTATCGGCGATAGCTTTGCCGACTTCGGCTTCATTGCCGTAGATCTGCGCCGTATCGACTGCGCGATAGCCTACATCGAGTGCATTGCGGACCGAATCAATCACGGTCTGGCCAGTCAGGCGAAAGGTGCCAACACCAAAAGAAGGAATACTCATGAAAATCTCCGATTCAAATTAAAAGCGATAAGGGGACGGTTGGCGCTTGCTCACGCGCAGTGCGCTACACGGCGGCGGCTCGCGCCGCTCAGCCAGACCAGTCCCAGGCCACCTGCCGCCAAGGCGGCGCCCGCCAACGGCACTGCGGCATAACCCAACCCTTGGCTGATGACAACGCCGCCCAACGCGGCGCCCACCGCATTACCCAAATTAAAGGCGCCGATGTTCACCGACGAGGCCAGGCCCGGCGCCTGGGCAGCCGCCTGCATCACGCGCATCTGCACCGGCGGCACGATGCCGAAGGCGGCCGCGCCCCACACCACCAATCCGATCGCCGTGCCCACATGCGTCGTCATCAACCACGGCAGTATGGCCATGACAATCGCCAGCGTCGCGAGGATCAGCTTCGTCGCGCCGTCGAGCGACCAGTCAGCCAACCGGCCACCCAACGTATTGCCAACCGTAAAGCCTACGCCAATCAACACCAGCGCAAAAGCCACGAATCCAGGGCTGGCATGGGTAATGTCGGCCAACACCGGGGCAACATAGGTGTACAGCGTGAACATGGCGCCCGCGCCCAACACGGTCGTGCTCATGGCCAGCAGCACCTCGGGGCGCGTCAGCACCTTCAGTTCGCGGCGCACTTCGGGGCGCTTGCCCGGCTCGCCTTTAGGCAATGCCACCCACAATGCGGCAATAGTGATCAGGCCCAACACGGCCGTGCCGGCGAAAGACATGCGCCAACCGACTTGCTGCCCGATCCAGGTCGCCGCCGGCACGCCGCCGATATTGGCTACCGTCAGGCCCATGAACATGGCTGCAATGGCACTGGCCTGTTTCTCTCTAGGCACAACGCTCGCCGCGACCACTGCACCGAGTCCGAAGAATGCGCCGTGGTTGAGGCTCGTGATCAGGCGTGACAGCAACAGCGTCGTATAGCCCGGCGCAAACGCCGACAACAGATTGCCGATGGTGAAGATGAGCATCAGCGACATCAGCGCCGTACGTTTGCCAAAGCGGCTGAACAGCAGGGTCATGATCGGCGCACCGATCATCACGCCCACGGCGTAGGCCGAAACCAACATGCCGGCGGTGGGGATACTGACCTGCACGCCGTCGGCGATGACCGGTAACAGGCCCATGGGCGAGAACTCGGTCGTGCCAATGGCGAATGCGCCAGTGGCCAACGCGAGCAAAGCAGCTGAGGATTTCATCTCGGCCGTTCCTTGAATCAATAGGGTGAAAATGGGGAGTAATGCCTGCGAGGACGAATTCACGATGTCATGCGTTCGGTCTCTCGATGGGATGCAGTATGCCGGTTTAATATTTGCAGATTAAGCCTAGTATCGATCAAAGATATTTGATTTAATATCAACAATGAAAACCACACTCGACGAATTGCAGGCCTTTATAGCGGTGGTGGACACGGGGACGATCACTGCCGCATCCGAGGCGCTCGGGCTGACGATTTCGGCCACCAGCCGCACGCTGGGCCGCCTCGAAGAAAAGCTGCAAACCACCCTGCTGCGCCGGACTACCCGGCGGCTGGAGCTGACCGAGGAAGGCGCGGCATTCCTGCAACACGCCCGCGCCATCCTGGCCTCGGTGGACGAGGCCGAGGAACAGATGGCCGCGCGGCGCATGCGCCCGGCCGGGCGGCTACGGGTCGATGCGGCCACCCCCTTCATGCTGCATGTCCTCGTGCCGCTGATCGCAGGCTTTCGTGAACGCTACCCCGAGGTGGAACTGGAACTGACCTCGAACGAAGGCTTTATTGATTTGATCGAAAAACGCACAGACGTGGCGTTTCGTATTGGCGCCCTCAAAGACTCCACCCTGCATGCGCGCCTGGTGGGTACCAGCCACCTACGGCTGCTCGCCAGCCCTGGCTATCTCAAGCGTCACGGCACACCGACCGAGCCTGGGCAACTTGAACAGCACGCGCTACTGGGATTCACACAACCCGAATCCCTGAATGACTGGCCGTTACGCAATACGGACGGCAACACCCTACACATCAAACCAACGATCGCATCCTCCAGCGGGGAAACCCTGCGACGCATGGCGTTGGAGGGGTTGGGCATCGTCTGCCTGTCGAATTTCATGTCGGGCGAGGACCGCCGCAAAGGCGATCTGGTGCAAGTCCTATCCAAGCATACGCTCGAGGTGCGCCAATCGATCAACGCGGTCTACTATCGCAACACCACGGTGGCCGCACGGATTACGTGCTTTGTGGACTACGTGATCGAGGTTCTGGGCAAACGCGCCTACGCCTGAACGCACGCAGGCCGCCCCAAGGTAAAAACGCCCCCTCGGGGATGAGCCCGGACACGGGGCAGTCCCCTGCGGACTGTTCCGTGCCTGGCGAATCCGAGCGGCGTGCCAGCCGCGAGGTGGACAAGCAAGCCGAAGGTGCAGCGTGGGGGCATTTTTTATCGCTGTTGGTGTTGGCGGCGTTTGCTGCTCTTGATTGTCTCTATGGAGGCGTCCCTGCCGCGTGCCTGGGCGTGGCGCCGGGCCTATCGCACGGACTCGGCCCATGACCAGGGGCCTCGGTCCGCTGCGCGGACTAAATCCGTGCTCAACGGCCCGGCGCCACGCCCAGGCACGCGACAGGGACTCATGATGAGGGAATGCAACGAGGGCTGATTGCCATCAGCGGTTTTCGAAGCTGTCTTTGCTAATGCATAGGCAGGGTTCGTGTCACGTGGCCAGACTGGACGCCAATCAACGGAGTCTGCTCAACAACGAGAAGAGTATAAACATCCGTCAATGGCAGACATTGCGAGCAGGAGGTCGGCGTGTAAAAGCCCCGCCGGGCCGTTGAGCCGCGATTTAGCCCGCGAAGCGGGCCGAGGCCCCTGCTCATGGGCCGAGTCGCGGCGATAGGCCCGGCGGGGCTTTTACACGCCGACCTCCTGCGCCAAAAGAACTCCACACTACGCATGCCACAGACTACAACCCTGTGGGGAAAAATGCCCTGGGGCTTACAGGCAAATGCTTTAAGCGACCGCGACCGGAATTTTGCCGATGCGTGCCTGCCATTCCTTCGGACCGGTAGTGTGCACCGACGTGCCTTCGGAATCGACCGCCACCGTGACTGGCATGTCTTTTACGTCGAACTCGTAGATGGCTTCCATGCCCAGGTCTTCAAAGGCCAGCACGCGCGCCTCGCGAATCGCCTTGGACACCAGATAGGCAGCGCCGCCGACAGCCATCAAGTAGGCCGACTTGTGCTTGCGGATGGCCTCGATAGCGACAGGGCCGCGCTCGGACTTGCCGATCATCGAGATCAAGCCGGTCTGGGCCAGCATCATCTCGGTGAACTTGTCCATGCGGGTCGCCGTGGTGGGACCAGCCGGGCCAACCACCTCGTCGCGCACCGGATCCACCGGGCCCACGTAGTAAATGACGCGGTTGGTGAAATCTACCGGCAGCGGCTCGCCCTTGGCCAGCATGTCCTGAATACGCTTGTGCGCGGCATCGCGGCCGGTCAGCATCTTGCCCGACAGCAACAGGGTCTGGCCGGGTTTCCAGCTCGCGACCTCGGCGGGGGTCAGGGTGTCCAGGTTCACTTGCTTGGATTTGTTGTAATCCGGCGCCCAGTGGACCTCGGGCCATTCCGACAAGGACGGCGGATCCAGACGAGCCGGACCGGAACCATCCAACTCGAAGTGAGCGTGACGCGTGGCCGCACAGTTCGGAATCATCGCAACCGGCTTGGAGGCCGCGTGCGTCGGGAAGGTGTTGATCTTGACGTCCAGCACGGTGGTCAGGCCGCCCAGGCCCTGCGCGCCGATGCCCAGTGCGTTGACCTTTTCGTAGAGTTCGATACGCAGCTCTTCGAGCTTGTTCTGCGGGCCGCGGGCCAGCAGTTCGTACATATCGATGTCTTCCATGAGCGACTGCTTGGCCATCAACATGGCTTTTTCAGCCGTGCCGCCGACGCCGATGCCCAGCATGCCGGGCGGGCACCAGCCCGCGCCCATCGTCGGCACCGTCTTGAGCACCCAGTCGATCAGCGAGTCGCTGGGGTTCAACATGACGAACTTGGACTTGTTCTCGGAGCCACCGCCTTTCGAGGCGATTTGCACGTCGACCTTGTCACCGGGGACAAGCTCGACGTGCAAAATACAGGGTGTGTTGTCGCGGGTGTTTTTACGGGCAAAGATCGGATCGTCCAACACCGAGGCGCGCAGCGGATTGTCAGGATTGGTGTATCCCTGGCGCACGCCTTCGTCGCACAGTTCCTGCAGCGTACGCTTGGTCTCAAAGCGCACGTCCATGCCTACTTTCAGGAATACGTTGACGATACCCGTGTCCTGGCACAGCGGACGCTTGCCCTCGGCGCACATGCGCGAGTTGGTCAGGATCTGGGCCATGGCATCACGCGCAGCCGGGCTTTCCTCGCGCTCGTAGGCGCGGGCCAGATGGCGGATATAGTCAACGGGGTGGTAATAGCTGATGAACTGAATCCCATCAGCAATAGACTGTATGAAGTCTTCTTCTTTGATCAGAGTAGACATGGCGATTTAAGCAAAAGCAACAAAAATGGAATAAGCGGCCCGACTGGCGGGCCGCACGATAATCAACAACTTATTTTAGGCCTCGACGCGCCAGCCTATTTGCCTTGCCACACGGGCTTGCGTTTTTCGGCAAAGGCAGTGGCGCCCTCTTTGGCGTCGGCCGAGGTGAAAATATGGGCAATCAGCGGGCGCTGGCGGTCAAACATGCCTTCTTGATCCCAATCCGTCCCCTGGGCCACGATGCTCTTGGCCGTCTGCACGGCCAGCGGGCCGTTTTCGACGATGACGCGGGCCAATTCCAGTGCGCCCTCCAGCGCCTTGCCCGGTTCGGTCAGGCGATTGACCAGGCCATAACCATGCGCGCGCTCGGCACTCAGCATCTCGCCGGTCAAAATGAATTCCATGGCGATGTGATAGGGCAGACGGCGCGGCAAACGCAGCAAACCGCCAGCGCCAGCCACCAGGCCGCGCTTGACCTCGGGCAGGCCGAACTTGGCGTTATTCGCCGCAACGATCAGATCAGACGCCAATGCCATCTCACACCCGCCGGCCAGCGCATAGCCCTCAACGGCGGCGATCAATGGTTTGCGCGGCGGGCGCTCGTTCAGCCCGGCAAAGCCGCGGCCCTCGACATAGGGCCGCTGGCCGCTCTGCGCAAAAGCCTTCAGGTCCATGCCCGAGGAAAACGTCCCGCCTGCGCCGGTCAGAATGCCGATGCGCACGTCATCGCGGCTGTCCAGCTCATCGAGCGCCGCGGCCATGGCCTGTGCGGTCTCCAGGTTGATGGCATTCTTGGCCTCGGGGCGGTTGACGGTAATGATCTGGATACCGTCGGTGACCTCGACCTTGATCAATTCAGACATGCAATGCTCCCAGGGCGGACATTCGGCCCGCGGTTATCTATAAGACTTACGGAGATACCGAATCATACGACCATCGGCGCGAGCTTGCCTCCACCCCCGTGGCGCCAGGAGAAAAGGCGGCGCTTTGCCCGGATATACGCTGCGTCACGGGCTGTCCACCCAGCGAACGCCCAGGCCAGTTAAAATGGCCGACTTTCCCGCCTACAGGGGCCGGACTGCTCCCGCAGACCAGCTGCCCGGCGACCCGAATTCCAAGAATCTTATGCTCACCTTTCAGCAAATCATTCTCACGCTCCAGGACTACTGGGACAAGCAGGGCTGCGCGCTGCTGCAACCGTACGACATGGAAGTCGGCGCGGGCACCTCGCACACAGCCACGTTCCTGCGCGCCATCGGGCCGGAGCCCTGGCGCGCCGCCTATGTGCAACCCTCGCGCCGCCCCAAAGACGGCCGTTACGGCGAAAACCCCAACCGCCTGCAACACTATTACCAATATCAGGTCGTCCTGAAACCCGCGCCCCCTGAGATCCTGGATCTGTACATCGGCTCGCTGAAAGCACTGGGGATCGACCCCACTCAGCACGATATCCGTTTCGTCGAAGACGACTGGGAAAACCCCACGCTCGGCGCCTGGGGCCTGGGCTGGGAAGTCTGGCTCAACGGCATGGAGGTCACGCAATTCACGTACTTCCAGCAAGTCGGCGGCCTGGACTGCACACCCACCACCGGTGAAATCACCTATGGCCTCGAACGTCTGGCCATGTATCTGCAGGGCGTCGAAAGCGTCTACGACCTGGTCTGGACCGAGGGCACCAACGGCAACCGCGTGCTGTATCGCGACGTGTTCCACCAGAACGAAGTCGAGCAGTCCACCTACAATTTCGAGCACTCCTCGGCGGACATGCTGTTTGCGCATTTCAACGACTACGAGGCCGAGGCCAAGCGCCTGATGGACGTGCCGCTGGCCCTGCCCGCCTACGAGGCCGCGCTCAAGGCCGCGCACACCTTCAACATGCTGGATGCGCGTGGCGCCATCAGCGTGACCGAGCGTGCCGCCTATATCGGCCGTATCCGCAACCTGTCGCGCGCCGTCGCGCAGGCCTATTACGATTCCCGTGAACGACTGGGCTTTCCCATGCTGGCTGGCCGCCGCACCGAGGAGGCCGCGTAAATGACCACCCATATCCGTCCCCTGCTGGTCGAACTGCTGACCGAAGAACTCCCGCCCAAGGCCCTGCAAAAACTCGGCCAGGCTTTTGCCGAAGGCATACGCGCCACGCTGGACAAGCATGGCCTGCTTGCCGCCGGCAACCAGACCACCGCGTACTCGACGCCGCGCCGTCTGGCCGTGCGCCTGTCACAGGTACTCGAGCAAGCCCCCGATCAGGACTACGCCGAAAAGCTGATGCCCGTGAAAATCGGCCTCGATGCTGACGGCAAACCCACCCCGGCGCTGGCGAAAAAACTGGCGGCCAAAGGCTTGGAAAACATCGATCCGGCCACGCTGGCTCGCGAATCCGACGGCAAACAAGACTATCTGGTTGCGCGCGGCATCGCTCCAGGCGCCAAGTTGGCCGAGGGCCTGCAGGAGGGCCTGCAAGCCGCGATCGACGGCCTGCCGATCCCCAAGGTCATGCGCTACCAGTTGGCCGATGGCGTCACGACAGTGAAATTCGTGCGACCCGCGCACAGCCTGATCGCCCTGTATGGCGCGGACATCGTGCCGATCTCCGCACTGGGCCTGACCGCCGGCCGCAGCACGCTCGGCCACCGCTTCATGGCCAATGGGCCGATAGAGATTGCTGAGGCCGACGCGTACGAGACCGCCCTGGCCGAACAAGGCCACGTGATCGCCTCGTTCGAAACGCGCCGTGCCGACATTGCCCAGCAATTAAAGGCCCACGCCAAACGCCTGGCCACCGTGCTGGAAACGTCATCGGATTCGGGCTCGGCTCAAGGCGATCAGGGGATCCTGGGCAACGACCCCGAAGTCGCCGCGCTGTTGGACGAGGTCACCGCCCTGGTCGAACACCCCACCGTCTACGAGGGGCAGTTTGACGAGCAATTCCTGCAAGTCCCGCAGGAATGCCTGATTCTGACCATGCGGCTCAATCAAAAATACTTCCCGCTGTTCGACCCGGCCACCGGCAAGCTCACGCATCGTTTCCTGATCGTCAGCAACATGCACACGGACAACCCGGTCAACATCGTCGAAGGCAACCAGCGCGTGGTGCGCCCCCGCCTGGCCGACGCACAGTTCTTCTTTGACACCGATCGCAAAACGCCGTTGGCGGCACGTGTCGAGCAACTGGGCAGCATCGTGTATCACAACAAATTGGGCACACAGCTCGAACGCGTAGAGCGCGTGCGCGCGATTGCCCGAGGCGTAGCCAAGCAGCTCGGCAGCGATATCTCGGCCGCGGACCGCGCCGCCTTGCTGGCCAAAGCCGACCTGGGCACCAATATGGTGGGCGAATTCCCCGAGCTGCAGGGCGTCATGGGGGCTTACTATGCCGCCGGCGATGGCGAGCCCGCATCGGTCGTCCAGGCGCTGCGCGATCAATATCGCATCCGCCTGGATGCGCCTGTAGACGCCGAGGGCATCACCGCCGCGATCCTGTTCATCGCCGAGCGCGCCGAGACGCTGATCGGTATCTGGGGCATCGGCCTGGCGCCGACCGGCGAGCGCGATCCGTTCGGCTTGCGCCGTGCGGCTCTGGGCGTGATCAGCGCCTTTGAACAGTTGGCTGCAGGCAATTGGCTGGCCGCCAGCGCCGATGGCCCGCTGTCGCTGAACAGCCTGCTGACCCTGGCTGCGGAGACCTTCCCGGCAGGCAAGATCCCGGCCGACACGCTGGCCGAAGTCCGCACGTTCATCTATGAACGCTATCGCAACCAACTGGCGGGCGAATTCGACCGCAATGCCGTCGATGCCGTCATCGCCCTGGCGCCGCCGCTGCACCAGGTCGCCGCCCGCGTCCGTGCTGTCACCGCATTCGGTCAACTGCCCGAGGCGGCGAGCCTGGCGGCTGCGAACAAACGCATCGGCAACCTGCTCAAAAAGGCCGAAAGCGAGATAGGCGCAGTCGATACGGCCCGCCTGACCGAGCCTGCCGAGCAAGCTCTGGCAGCATCCGTGGCAGCGCTGCGTCCGCAGGCCGAGGCCCAGCTGCAAGCCGGCGATTTCGCCGGCAGCCTCAGCACGCTCGCCCAAGCCCGCCAACCCGTCGACGCGTTCTTTGCCGATGTCATGGTCATGGCAGAAGACCCCGCCGTGCGCGCCAACCGCTTGGCCTTGCTCTCGCAATTGCACGGCCTGATGAACCAAGTCGCTGACATTTCCAGGCTGGCACAGTGAAGCTGATCATTCTCGACCGCGATGGCGTCATCAATCAGGACAGTGACGCCTTTGTCAAAAACCCCGATGAATGGATCGCCTTGCCGGGCAGCCTGGCGGCGATCGCCCGCCTGTCTCAGGCAGGCTATACCGTCACGGTGGCGACAAACCAATCGGGCCTGGCGCGCGGCTTGTTCGATACCCCCACGCTCAATGCCATTCATGCCAAGCTGTACCGCGAGGTCTCCCAGGCAGGCGGGTTGGTCGATTCCATTTTCCTGTGTCCGCACGGCCCGCAAGACGGCTGCTCATGCCGCAAGCCCCTGCCCGGCATGTACCACGACATTGCGCGCCGCTACGACGCCGATCTGACCGGCGTCCCCGCAGTGGGCGACTCGCTGCGCGATTTGCAGGCAGCCTCGGCCGCTGGATGCACGCCGTGGCTGGTGCTGACAGGCAACGGCCCCAAGACACAACAAGGCACATTGCCGCCCGGCACACGCATCGCCGCCGATCTCTCGGCTGTGGCCGACGCCTTGTTGCAGGAAGCTTGAGCCATGGCCTGGTTGCGTTCGCTGTTGTACATGGTGTTTTTGATCGTCACGGTCATCCCTTACGCCTTTGCGTGTCTGCTGTGGGCGCCGTTGCCACTGCACTGGCGCTACAAACTCACAGTCGGCTGGCCACGCCTGGCGATCTGGGGAGCACGTTTTTTCTGCGGGATCCGCTGGCAGGTCAAAGGCGCAGAAAATCTGCCCGATGGCCCTGCCGTGCTGCTGTCCAAGCACCAATCGGCCTGGGAAACGCTGTTTTTCCCGGCCCACATGCCGCGTGAAGTCTGCTTCGTCTACAAAAAAGAACTGCACATGGTGCCGTTCTTTGGCTGGGGCCTGGCGCTGTTGCGCATGATCCCTATTGACCGCTCCAAGGGCCGGGACGCCTTTGAACAAGTCATCAAACAGGGCCAGCAGCGCATGGACGAAGGCCGCTGGCCGTTGCTCTTTCCCGAGGGCACGCGCGTGCCTCCCGGAAAAACGGCGCGCTTCAAAATGGGCGGCGCCCTGTTAGCCTCGCGCACTGGCGCCGCCGTCATTCCCGTCGCCCACAACGCGGGCGAATGCTGGCGCCGCAACGCCTTTGTCAAGCGTCCTGGCCTCATCACCCTGTCCATCGGACCCACGATAGAATCACAGGGTCTCACTCCCGACGAACTCAATGCCAAAGTGCAGGCGTGGATCGAAGGGGAAATGCGTCAACTCAACCCTGAAAGGTATGCCCAAGAACGGTCAGCTTGAACTTCTGTTCTCTCAGCCTGTAGCGTCTGCCGCAGCCACACCCGGCGGCGAACCGCTGCAGGCTGCCAGTGCTGATGCCGTCTCAGCGGGGGCTCTCGGCCTCTCTGAAGGCAGCATGCCATCCACAGACGTTCTGGCGCCGCCCATTGCCCTTCAACCGCCTCCGCCCGTCAGGCCGGGGGTCACCATCATCGCCACGCCCTGTCCGGATCCCCTGCCCCCGGGCGCCCGTTGGCGCGAAGTCGCGACGGAACAGCAAGCCATAGGCTTTGTTCTGCTGCGCTCACGCCGGCGCAGCATCGGCTTTGTCATCGCTGATGATGGCCTGCGCGTCACAGCGCCCAACTGGGTCACGCTCACGCAAATCGACGACGCCGTGCGGGAAAAGTCGCGCTGGATCCTCGCTAAATTACGAGACTGGCAGGCCCGCAAAGAACAACTCGCGATGTCCGAGACCCGCTGGCAAGCAGGCGGCGAGCTCCCTTATTTGGGTAAACGCATCGTACTGGGGCTGAACGCGGAAAACCGCCAAGCAAAGTTCTCCAGCGACGTTGACGCACCCAACGATGGCGACACGTTGTGGCTGGCGTTGCCGGCCCACGCCGATTCCTCACGCATCCGCGATGCTGCGCAAGCGTGGCTGCAACAACGCGCCGGCACCTTGTTCGGCACCCGCCTGGCACACTTTCTACAGATCAGCGGCCTGAAGATCCGCCGCTGGCGTCTTTCAGCGGCGGCAACGCGATGGGGCTCATGCACCAGCGATGGCAACATCATGTTGAACTGGCGCCTGATCCATTTCGCGCCAGCCATCATTGATTACGTCATTGCACATGAGCTCGCCCATCTGCGCGAAATGAACCACAGCCAGGATTTCTGGGCCGAAGTCGGCCAGATCCTGCCCGGCTTCGAAGAAGCCAAAAACGTGCTGCGGCGGCACGATCCCAAAACGCTGCCTCAGTTTTAGGCTCCACCGTTATGGAACTGCGCCAGCTACGCTATTTCGTCAAAGTGGCCGAATATGGCAGCATGGGCCGCGCCGCGGCAGATCTTGGCGTCGTCACCTCCGCCCTCAGCCAACAGATCAGCCGCCTGGAAAGCGAACTCTCTACGCGTTTGCTCACCCGTACCTCGAGCGGCGTCGTCCCGACCGATGCGGGCGTGGCCTTTCTGCGCCAGGCTCAACTGGCCCTGCGCCATGCCGATGGCGCCGCGCGGGCCGCCAAGGCCGCCCGTTTGATCGGCGAGGTCAGCCTGGGGCTGCCCGCAACAACAGCATCGATATTGGCCGTGCCGTTTTTGCAGGCCATGCGCGAACGCTATCCCGATGTACGCGTACATCTGGTCGAAAGCCTGTCCGGCTACCTGAGCGCCATGCTGAACGCACGCCAGCTGGATCTGGCCGTCGTTTTCCGCACTGAAACTGCGCGACGCTGGAGCACCCTGCCGCTCATCGATGAACGGCTGTTCCTGATCGCGCCGCCTGACATGCCTGGCCTGCCCCCTGATGGACCCGTGCGTTTGCGCGACATCGCCAATCTACCCCTGCTCATGCCTAGCGCCAGCCATGGCTTGCGGGCGCAAGTCGACGCATCTTTTGCGCGCCTGCGCATGGAATTCAACCTCGCTGCCGAAATTGATGGCCTGGACGTGCTGATGGATCTGGTGCGCAATGGCTTTGGCGCCACCATTCAACCCGGCGCCGCCATCGTACGACTGCGCGGCGAGCCCCTGGCCGTGCGGCAGATCACCGACCGCCATCTGCGGCGCACCAATCTGCTGGCAAGCGTCTCTGACGACGAACTCTCGCCGGCCGCATTGGCAGCCCGGGTTTTGCTGGCCCAAACCGTCGAAAACCTCGTTCGGGCAGGCACGTGGCCCGGGGCGACTCTTCACAAATCGTGAACAACCGTTGACGATCGTAGGCTAGCGCGCACCTCTCGCACGCCCCTATAGTGCAGGCCTGACTACACAAGCCTACACACCCCATGATTGACGTATTGGTTATTGGCGGCGGCAACGCCGCCCTGTGCGCTGCCTTGATGGCGCGCGAAGCCGGCGCCAGCGTACTGCTGCTGGAGGCCGCGCCCAAAGCCTGGCGTGGCGGCAACTCGCAGCACACTCGCAATCTGCGCTGCATGCACGACGCCCCTCAGGACGTCCTGGTAGAAGCCTATCCGGAAGAAGAATTCTGGCAAGACTTGCTGAAAGTCACGGGCGGCATCACCAATGAACACCTGGCCCGGCTCGTCATCCGTGCATCGTCCACCTGTCGTGACTGGATGCGCAAACATGGCGTGAATTTTCAGCCGCCATTGTCCGGCGCACTGCATGTTGCCCGCACCAACGCCTTTTTCATGGGCGGCGGCAAGGCACTCGTGAACGCCTACTACCGCAGCGCCGAGGCGCTCGGCGTGCAGATCCGCTACGACGCGCCTGTCGATTCGCTGGAACTGGAGAACGGCCGTTTCGTCGCGGCCCGTATCGGCGACGAACGCATCACCGCGCGCAGTTGCGTCCTGGCCGCAGGGGGCTTTGAGTCCAATCGCGAATGGCTGCGCGAGGCCTGGGGACAGAACGAACGCGGCGAATGGCCTGCCGACAATTTCCTGATTCGCGGCACGCGTTTCAACATGGGCGTGCTGTTGAAATTCATGATCGACGCTGGCGCCGATACCATCGGCGACCCGTCGCAGTCGCACTGCGTCGCCATCGACGCGCGCGCACCGCTATACGACGGTGGCATCTGTACCCGCATCGACTGCGTCTCGCTGGGCGTGGTCGTCAACCGCGACGCACAACGCTTCTACGACGAAGGCGAGGACTTCTGGCCCAAGCGCTATGCCATCTGGGGCCGCCTCACCGCCATGCAGCCCGGTCAAATCGCCTATTCCATCATTGACGCCAAAGCCATCGGCCGATTCATGCCACCGGTGTTCCCGGGTGTCCAGGCCGACACTCTGCCCGAGCTGGCGCGCAAACTCGGCCTGGACGAAGCCCAGTTCATGCGCACATTGACCGACTACAACGCCGCCTGCCGCGTCGGCACATTCGATCACACCCAACTCGACGACTGCCATACCGAGGGAGTGCAGCCGGCCAAGACCCACTGGGCTCGCCCGCTGGACACGGCCCCCTACTACGGCTACGCCCTGCGGCCTGGCATCACGTTTACCTATCTGGGATTGAAAGTCGACGACACAGCCGCCGTTCGTTTCAACGACCAACCGAGCGACAACCTGTTTGTCGCGGGCGAAATGATGGCCGGCAATGTGCTGGGCAAAGGCTATACCGCCGGCGTCGGCATGTCGATCGGCACCGCCTTTGGCCGCATCGCCGGCACACGTGCAGCCGCCTCGGCCCTGGCGCAACGGAACACAGGAGCACAACGTGAAGCAGCTTGAAGCGCTCGTTCATCAAGCGCGCGAAACACTGCCGCCTGCGACAGCCACCACATCGCAGATGGCACGCAACGGTATCAACTCATCCGCAACCATGACAGAAAAACCCGTGCAATGGCACGCCAAAGGCACAGCGATCACGCCGGCTGCCTTGAGCGATGACGAAACCGAAGTCGCTCGCGTCATGCAGATCTGCAATGCCTGCCGTTACTGTGAAGGGTTCTGCGCCGTCTTTCCCGCCATGACGCGGCGGCTGGAGTTCGGCAAAGCCGACATCAACTACCTGGCCAACCTCTGCCACAACTGCGGCGCCTGTCTGCACGCCTGCCAATATGCGCCGCCTCATGAATTTGCCGTGAACGTGCCGCAGGCCATGGCCAAAGTCCGTGTGCAGACCTATAGCGACTACGCCTGGCCCAGCGCATTAGGCAAGCTATACAAAAAAAATGGACTGACCCTGTCCATCGCGGCTGCGGGTGCATTGGCGCTATTCCTGGTGCTCACCGTCGCCATCACCGGCGGCCTCTTGCACGAACCGCTCGCCGGCAACTTCTACGCCATCTTTCCGCACAACACCTTGGCATTGATGTTCGGGCTGGTGTTCGTCTTCGCGATCATCGCGCTCGGCATAGGCGTCACGCGTTTCTGGCGCGACGTCTCACCTGGCACCGCCAGTGGCGCTGCCGTCGCCGAGGCCACTCACGATGCGCTACGGCTGAAATACCTCGATGGCGGACACGGCAAAGGCTGCAACAACGCCGACGACGCATTTACCTTGCTGCGCCGGCGTTTTCACCACCTGACGTTCTACGGTTTCATGCTGTGTTTCGCCGCCACCAGCGTCGCCACGCTCTACCACTATGCGTTTGGCTGGGAAGCCCCCTATCCCTATTTCAGCCTGCCTGTGTTGCTGGGCACCGTCGGAGGCATCGGCCTATTGATCGGGCCTGCGGGTTTGCTCTGGCTGAATCTCAGACGCCATCCTCTGCAAGGCGATGCGGCACAAAAGCCCATGGATCGCGGTTTTATCGCCCTGCTGTTCCTGACCAGTCTGACCGGCCTGCTCCTGCTCGCGCTGCGCGAAACCAGTGCAATGGGACTCTTTCTCGCCATCCATCTGGGCGTAGTGATGGCACTGTTCCTGACCCTGCCCTACGGGAAATTTGCGCATGGCATCTATCGCTGCGCATCCCTGTTGAAATGGTCCATCGAAAAACGGCAGCCCGACAATTTGAAATTGGGATCTGACTGACAACACGTTCGAGATGGTGCGGGGATTCGTTGTTGCCCTTGACGGGCAATCTCGAATCCCCGCGCCAATTCGACATCAGAAATGGAGACACACATGACAAAATTCCTGACCCAGACGGCCTGTGCCCTCGCACTGACGGCAGCCGCCAGCATCCTACCCGCAACCGCGCAGACCTTTCCTGCACGGCCGATCACGCTGGTCGTGCCGCACTCGGCCGGAGGCACCTCCGATATCCTGGCGCGTACGGTCGCTGCCGAGGCCGCGAAGATCCTTGGCCAAAGCATCATCGTCGAGAACAAAGGCGGTGCCAACGGATCGATTGCAGCGAAAACTGTAGCCACCGCGGATCCCGATGGCTACACCCTGCTGCTCGCCACCGCCAGCACGCATGGCATCAACCCCGCGTTGTACAAAAAGCTGAACTACGACGCGATCAAGGACTTTACCCCCGTGACCCTGCTGGCCACCGTGCCCAACGTGCTGGTCGTCAACAAGGAAGTTCGCGCCACCAACGTCCAGGAATTGATCGCCGAGATCAAAGCCAAGAGCAATGCCTTCAATATGGGATCCGCCGGTGCGGGCACGCCAGGACATCTGGCCGGAGAAATGTTCAAACAACGTGCCGGCCTGGAATTTGTCCACGTCCCCTACAAAGGCGGCAGCCCAGCGCTGGCCGATTTGATCGGCGGCCAAGTGCAATTCATGTTCACGACCATTCCCGGCGCCATGCCCCTGATCAAGGCCAATAGCGTGCGTGCGCTGGCAGTCACTTCGCCCCGCCGCTCGCCGGCCCTGCCCGATCTGCCCACGATGGCCGAATCCGGCTTGCCTGGATTCCAGGCGATTTCCTGGCATGGCGTCGTCGCACCGGCCGGCACACCCGCAGCCACCGTCGATACACTGAATCAAGCACTGACCAAAGCCCTGGCCACGCCCGAAGTGCGGCAACGCCTGATGGAAGAAGGCGCCGAGGCAGCAGGCCTGGGTTCCAAGGAATTCGGAACCTTCATCCAGCAAGAAATCGATACCTGGGCCAAGGCAGTCAAAGCATCCGGCGCAACGGCCAACTAGCATTCACGCTGATGGGGTGCCTCGAGTCACCCCTGCCTGGCGAACCTGCGGCGCGAAATTTCCTCAAACCAACAAGCGCCCTACACGATTGGATGAGCCTCGCCCAGATACTCATCCAATCGACTGACCAGATTGGCACGCGCGCGATGCGTATGTAAATCCGTCAACTCGACTGCCAACACGCTGTCGCCCGCGGCGATGGCCTTCGCGATGGCTTCGTGCTCGTCCCAGATGGCTTCACGTTGCTGCATCGACGACTGCAGCACAGCACCCATCACACGCCGTAAATGGACCCAATAAATCTGGGCGCTCTGTTCCAGCAACGGATTCCCCGCTGCGCGGTATATCGCCTGATGGAATTCCATGTCCACATCGATCATGGCTTTCACATCCTTGCCACGCGCGATCTTGCGGCCACGGACAATGATGCCCGGATCTACCTGAAATTTCCGTGCAGCCGCCAGACGCGCCGCCAACGCATCCAGCGAGCCGCGTATCTCGTACAAATGCCCCACTAGGGCCCCGTCCAGGGGAGTCACCAGCACTCCCCGACCCGGTGCGTCCTGCACAAATCCATCCTTCTTCAGAATGCGCAGCGCCTGAATCACCGGCGACCTCGACACCTGCATTTGCTCGGCGATTTCCTCCTGCGTCAGGCGGGTGCCAGGCGCCAAGGTGCCATCGCTGATAGCGTCAAGCAGCATTTGGTAAACCTCGTCCACGAAATCGGGACGAGACTGGATTCTGGGAAGGGTGACAGCCATAACTAGCCTTTTGTACTCGGTATTCAAAGTATTTTGAGCCAGCGCGCCACTTGCTGCAATCGCCGCGCACGCCCGGGGAAACGAATCAGGGGCTTGACTTTTCCACCGCCGAAGCAAAAAATAGCGCAAACTCTGTATACAGAGTTCAGAGTTCAGAGTTCAATTAGGCAATAAACACGGAGACAGCGCATGACCAAAGCCTTTGAAAAACTCGAGTCCCCTCGTTCGACGGGCAGCAGTGCCACGACGAAGAGGCTGATTCCCTATGGTGGCTATTACGCCAATCGCACACCTGACCATGATCCCGAGCTCACCGAAACCGGCCCCGGGACGCCGTTGGGGGAATACATGCGCCGATTCTGGCAACCCGTTTGCATGTCGATGGAATTGACCGACACGCCCAGGTTTCTGAAAATCCTGTGCGAGGAGCTCGTGGCCTTTCGCGATGGCAGCGGTCGCGTCGGCGTCCTGCATGCGCATTGCGTACACCGAGGCGCCTCGCTGGAATACGGCGCCATTCAAGAGCGCGGTATCAAATGCTGCTATCACGGCATGGTGTTCGACGTCGACGGCTCATGCCTGCACGTGCCGTTCCCCAAAGGCGAGGAAAAAGAAGCAGAAAAATACGCCTGTTCCATTCAGCAAGGCGCCTACAAAGCCATAGAACGCAATGGCCTCGTCTTCGCTTATATGGGACCGCCCGACGAGGAGCCGCCATTCCCGGAGTGGGAACAAGACTTTACGGTGCTGCCTGGCGACGAGTTGGTGCCATATAGCAACTTTCAACACTGCAATTGGCTGCAAGTACAGGACAACGCCGCCGACAACTTCCACCCTACCGCCCTGCATGCCGCGAAAAACGTTGTCGATGGCCATTTCCAGGGCACGACCTTTGACGAGGTCGGCGCCGCATCAATGGAAGTCGCGCCCGACATGCAATTCATCCCTATCCACCAAGGCCGCGGTCTGGCGTGTGCAGGAGCCAGGCGCGTCGACAAAGACAAGATGTTCCTGCGTATTCAACACCAGGTGCTGCCCAATCTGAGCCTGCACGCCTACACCTCTGAAGACGGCTCGCAAAAGAAACTCTTCAGCCGGTTCCACATCATTCGGTGGACGGTTCCGGTCGACGACGAAAATAGCAAGATGATCGGCTGGCGGGTCATGGGGCCAGGCATCGACACTCGCGGCGTAGGCAACAAAAGCCTGGTCGGCTACGAGACGATCGATTTCCTCGAGGGCCAAGTCGCCATGCGCAGGCCGGAGCGTTTCGGCCAATACAAACTCGAAGACATACCGCCCATTCCATCGAACCACCGGGAACGGCACAACTATAAAGAAGCCCAGTACGCCCCAGGGGATTACGAGGCCATCATCAGTCAGCGCCCGATCGCCGTTCACGCGCTGGAGAATCCCACCAAATTCGACGCCGGGCTCTATGCATTTCGGAAAATGTTGCGAGACGCCGTGCGCGGCACCAACGCGGCCGCCGCCGCACAGGGATTCGCGCAGTGGTTGCGCGATGTCAACGGCGCACCTAACAGCTACTGCAGCGGGAACGTCTTTGAACTCCCCTTGGCCGATTCGATAGAACAGGAAGTCGCCAATCGCCGGCAGCTTGCTCGCAAAGCCGTCGCCATCCTGACCGAAGCCGATCATCTGCACGGCACTGAACGCGCCGAGTTCGTCAAAGCCCGGTTCGATGAGCTTGAAAGCAGCTTGAAATCCTGAACAGAGTGATCACCGACTGACGGGATAGGCGGCGGCATCGCCTATCCCGACCATCAAAACGAGAATGACGATGAACTCTTCCAAGACCGAACAGGAAGCGCTGACCCACTTGGAACTGGTCCTGCGGCAAGTACGCAGAGAGGCGATAGGGATAAACTCCTACGAACTCGTAGCCCCGGACCAGAAAGACCTTCCTCCCTTCACCGCCGGCGCTCATATCGATGTACACATTGCGCCGGGCGTCATACGGCAATACTCGCTTTGCAATGATCCCTCAGAGCGGCACCGTTATGTCATCGCCGTATTGCGAGACGAAACCGGCCGTGGAGGCTCACGCGGGATGCACGACGATCTGCGCGTTCCGGACAAATTGAAAGTCAGCATCCCACGAAACAACTTCCCGCTTTCCGAGCAACCTCGCAAAACCCTATTGATTGCGGGGGGCATAGGTATCACTCCCCTCAAATCGATGATCCATGCGCTGGAGGCGCAAGCGAAAAACTACGAGCTCCACTACTGTTCGAAAAGCGCGGAATACGCAGCGTTTCAACAAGAGCTGAAACAGGCCGCCAAGACGGGAAATATCCACTGTCATTTCGATGGCGGCAACCCTCAAAAAGGCCTGGATATCGCCGCACTGTTGCGCGAGCCTCAAACAGAAACGCACGTCTACTACTGCGGTCCGGGCGGGTTCATGGAGGCGTGCAAACAGGCCAGCACGCATTGGCCAGCAGGCACGATTCACTGCGAGCACTTCAAAGCCCCGGCCAAGCCCATTCCGATCGACACCGAACACGCGGCCGACGAATACACCGTCGAGCTGGCAAAATCGGGGCAACGTGTCACGGTATCCCGGGACCAAAATCTGGCGGAAGTGCTGCAACAAGCAGGCGCCGCACTGGAAACATCCTGCCAGGCGGGGCTCTGCGGCACCTGCAAGTGCAGATATTTATCCGGAGACGTGGATCATCAGGACTTCATTCTGGACGATGACGAGCGCCGCGATTTTTTGACGCCATGTGTTTCGCATGCCAATGGCGGCACCTTGGTGCTGGACTTATAAGCCATCAGGCCTGCGTTGTTAGCAACGGCCTATCGCGAGGCAGATGCCGTCGAGTCCAGCGTACCGAGCAGCCACGATATAAACGCGCCAACTTTCTCCCGCTTTCGCTCATTACTGCGGCACGAGAGAAAGTGCGTTTCTTTTTTGAACTGGTGAAAGACGCCCGCGCCGAATTCCACCAACTCGCCACGGCTCAACTCGCGTGCAGCCAACAAACTACTCTCGAGTATCACGCCCATGCCATCGACCGCGGCGGCGATCGCCAATGCCGCCCGGTCAAACGAAGGCCGAGGCCGATCGGGCATGCGTAAATCATTCGCGGCAAACCAGTCCGCCCACCTCACGCGGCTGAGCTGCGAATCAATTAACGTCAGCTCCCGGATCCGCGCCGCTGCCGCAGTTTCTGAGGCCGCCAACTGCGGCGCACATAACGGCAGGATGCGCTCAACGCCCAATGCGAGTGTCTCCATGCCCGGACGCTCCAGCGCACCGCCATATGAAATCGCCACGTCGACATCATGCACACGCGTCAAATCAAGCGGCTCGGCACCAGTCGATAAACGAATCGTGATGTTCGGATGCGCTGCGGAAAACTCGGGCAATCGCGGCCCCAACCACTTCACCGCAAAACTCGGCGCAGCGTAGACCGCCAGCACTTGTGCATCCGGCGCCAATTGCACCTCGGCGCATGCGGCCTCCACAACATCGAAAACACGGCTCAGACTCCCAAGCAGACGCAAGGCCTCTGGAGTCGGCTCGACCTGCCGATTGCGCCGCACGAACATGGCGCGGCCAAAGTAGTCCTCGAGTTCCTTGATCTGATGACTGATAGTGGACGGCGTCAGATGCAATTCCTGCGCAGCCAACGCAAAACTCTGCAATCTGGCGGCGGCCTCGAACGTACGCAGCAGGACAAAATTCGGAATGCGTCGCATCGATCTGACTCTATAGATGGATGAGATTCATCTTTCCATGAACAACCATCGTTTGTCAAAGCCTGACTGCCAGCGGGATCATGCATTTACCCGATCACCATCCTCAAGGAGACACACATGGCTGCGGTAATGCAACCCACAAAGAAAAGCATCGATCTCAACGGTCGCATTTCCATTTACCAACCCGAGCAAAAGGGGCTGATTTTTCCGGAGATCCCTTCGTTTACCAGCGCCGCCGCACAGCGCCAACACTTGAAAGAGCGCCTGGTCGGCGCGTGTCGCGCCTTTGCCTTGCAAGGCTACGACTATGGCTTCGCAGGCCATTTGACCGTACGCGACCCGGAAAACCCCGGGCTGTATTGGACCAACCCCATGGCGGTGCATTTTTCTCAGGTCAAGGTCTCCAACCTGATCCTCGCCGACCACGAAGGCACCGTCGTAGAAGGCCGTCACGCCATCAACCGCGCAGGCTTTGTATTGCACGCCGCCGTCCACGAGGCCCACCCCGACATCATCGCCATGTGCCATGCCCATACCGTATACGGCACCGCCTTTGCCGCGCTCGGCAAACCGTTGGCTCCCATCAGCCAGGACGCAGCCGCATTTTTCGAGGACCATGTGGTGATCGGCGACGAAGCAGGACAAGTCGCCGTCGAAGTCAAGGCTGGCCATAAAGTCGCCAACGCATTCAAAGGCGTCAAAGCCGCCATCCACCAGAACCACGGGCTGCTCACCGCCAGCCGCCACAGTATCGAGTCTGCTGCGTTCTGGTTCATTGCTCTGGAGCGCTGCTGCCAGCAGCAGTTGATGATCGATGCTACCGGCATCACGCCGCGCCTCGTCTCCGAAGAGCGCGCCCGCTATAGCCGTGAACACGTGGGCAGCGACTATATCGGTTGGCTGCATTTTCAGACGATCTGGGACCAACTGATCGCCACGCAGCCCGACATGTTCGACTGACACTCATAAACGATGCCGCGGTTCTAGTATCCAGCATATAGGCCGCCAGGAGAAATAAAAAACAACGACATTCGTCATGAATTCGCTTCGCAACGTACGAAGCGAATCGCCCAATTAATATCAACGGAGACTACATATGACCACCGCAACCCATGCGGAATATCTGCCCGTATCAGAAGACGCCACCTACACCAAAGTCATCTGGCGCCTGCTGCCGTTTCTCTTCATCTGTTATGTCTGTGCGTACCTGGATCGCGTGAACGTCAGCTTCGCCAAACTGCAGATGCTGGACGATCTCAACATGAGCGAGGCGGTCTATGGCCTGGGTGCCGGCATTTTCTTTGTCGGCTATCTGATGTTTGAGGTCCCCAGCAATCTCATCTTGTTGCGCGTCGGGGCTCGCCGTTGGATCGCCCGCATCATGGTGACCTGGGGGCTCATCTCGGCCGCCATGATGTTCGTCACCACACCGACGATGTTCTACGTCATGCGGTTCCTGCTTGGCGTTGCCGAGGCAGGCTTCATCCCCGCCATTCTGCTGTATCTGACGTATTGGTTCCCGTCATCACGCCGCAGCAAAGTCACGGCGCTCTTTTTGACCGGGATCCCCATGTCAGGCGTGATCGGCGGCCCGCTCTCTGGCTGGATCATGGAATCCTTTGGCGGGCATCATGGATTGGCAGGCTGGCAATGGCTCTTCTTGCTCGAAGGCTTACCGACTATCGCATTAGGCGTCGTCGCGTTTTTCTTCCTGGATGACCGTGTCTCCGATGCGAAATGGCTGTCTGCCGAAGAAAAACAGATCATTCAACGCAATCTGGAGAATGATGCAGCGCCCGGACGCATGCACAGCCTGCGGGATGGCCTGCTCAGTCCGCGCGTCTTGTTGCTGGGTTTGATCTATTTCTGTTTCACCATGGGTTTATACGGCGTCAGTTTTTGGCTGCCCTCGTTGATCAAGGCATCTGGCGTGTCCAATACCCTGGATATCGGCCTGTTGACCGCAGTGCCGTATGCCGCGGCCACCATCGCGATGATTCTGGTTGGTCAGAGCTCGGATACACATGGTGAACGGCGCTGGCATCTGGCGCTGCCTGGCCTGATCGGCGCCATCGCGCTATGCGTGAGCATCACCCAGGCACACTCTGTCGTCTGGGCCATGCTGGCATTGACCGTCGGGACCATGGGCGTCATGACCACCATTTCTCAGTTCTGGGCCGTGCCTCCGGCGATCCTGGGCGGCGCGGCGGCCGCTGCGGGCATCGCGCTGGCCAACTCCATCGGCAGCATCTCAGGCGTCGTCAGCCCCTACCTGATCGGATGGTTTCAAACCACCACCGGCAGCACAGGAGGCGGCATCCTCGGCATCGCGGCCAGCATGATACTGGGCAGCATCCTGATCTTTCTCGTTCCGGCATCGTCGGTCAATCACGCCCGGCAGGCGTGAACCACACAGCGACGATATCGAGTCACCAAGACAGGGGTAGTCAACCACGCCTGTCTTGGACCATACGACCTCAATCAGTCCATCGCGAGGAAAAGAGATCATGTTCACCAGAATGCTGCGCTATCTCACCGCACACGCCAGCCGGCTAAAGCCATCCCGCGTACTGCTGGGAGACACGGGGATTTCACTACCACTCGAACTGCCTCCCCATCACTGCCTGGATCAGTCCGTGCAATACAGCATGAACGCCAGCCCGTACCTACGAGAAATTGCGCTCTCGCGCGGCCGCCTGTGCACATGCTGCAACATAGGCATTGACCCGCGCCGCACGCAGGCGAGCACGCACGAACATCACGACCGCTAATACGCCGTGCACGATCAGCAATAGCCACGCCAGCAGCCACCAGGCCGATCGCAGCATGGCGGGCACCTGGTCGCTGGCGCCACGGCGGGCATCCAGCGTATAAACGGGCGTGTCGCTCGCGTCCTGCGACACGCCGACGATCATCGCCTCGACGGCAAATGGCGCAACGCCATCAGGCCCGGCCAACCACGCATATTGGTTATAACGCTGCAGCGCATCGAGCTTCCCCTCCGGCGACTTCTCGACCGATGACTCCCCGTCGTCAAACGCGGGAACAGCCGGCAGACGGGCATGCGGCCCCGTTCGCACATCCAACACCACACCGCCGCGCTGGCTACGCAACGTCGCATCCGCCGCCGCAGCGACAATCCCTTCCACCTGCGGCGCAGCCACCCGTTGCGCCAGCCGTCTCACCTTGGACAGGCCTTGCGCGGAAATCACCATCGTCCTGCCGGCATTGGGCGCGCCCTGCTCAGCGGCCTGCGCCAATGCTTTCCAGTTGGTGTGTTCCTTGTCGCTGAGCAGGTTTTCAACCATCGCGTCACGCAGCGCCGTGCAACCCATCTGGCTCTTTGCATTGAGGCGCGCACAATAGGCGTCCACGTCCGAGATCGCTTTCGGTACGCCGATCACATCGAAAAACCGTCGTTGATTACGCCCCTGCATCTGATTCAGATACGCCAGCGGATTGTCCTGTGCATTCCGGTACATCTGCTGTTGCACCATGACATCCAGCATAGGATTGGCGCGCGTACGCAGGAATTTTCCGCTATACATGGCAAACGCTTGCTCGTCCTCATGCAATCGCGGCGCTTGCGGCGTGCCGCCTCCCCACCGCAACGTACTGCACTGAACCGCGGGCATGCCCTGACGCACCGGCATCAACGAACAACGCGCCTGCCCTTTCAATGCCACCATGGTCCCCGCAGCCGGGCTCGCCTCGCGCAACGCCCCGGCGTTGTCATAAGTCCGCGTCTGGGTACCCAGCAACCACGCCTTGGTTTGCAACACGTCGCCACGCAGCCCTCCGCCACTCACCATGGCAACGCCGACGAGCAATAACAAGGCCGTGATTGCCAGCACGACATGACGCCCCCAGAACACCCGAGGATAGGCACGCGTTTCCGCATCGATAGAAAAATGCTTGCCCAGGCGTACGACGGAATAATCATCCACCCGCAATTCCGTATCGACACGGCCAGAGGCAGGGACAACCAGATGCGGCAACCAGTGTTTGGGCAACATGAGATGCAGCTTGTCGCCCAGGAACCAATGCTGGGAGACTGCCGCCGAATTGTTCGGATGACTCAACTGAACGGCAGTAAACGCGCCTCGCACATGATTCACGCGTTTCGACACCGGCCAACGGCGCGGCCCCCATATCAGCCACAGCGCGCACAACAGCAATAGGCCTGCCACTGCGCTGCATCCCAGACGGACGACATCCTCTGTGACCGTCGCAATCCCCGCGCTCACGGCAGCCAGTATCAACACCACGGCGGGCCCGAAGCCCAGGCCTGCCGATTGGCGAGCCGTCGTTTCTGCTGGCGTCTCGTCGCGCTGCCCCAGCATGTCGACGCGGACGATATCCTCTTCGTCCGGCGTGAGCCCCTCTGACGGCGCGTCAATATCCGACATTTCACCGACCTGGCCGCCTGCCCACTGTTGAGCCTGTTCCTGGCGGCGCATGCCTCGCTCGCGGCCCCCCGCCAGATCAAACTCGCCATTGAGACGAATCACGATGGCGACCTTGTCAGCCAACATGACTTCGGCATCGTTATTGACTTGCAGATAATCGCTCGCGTCATACGGCAGAATCACCTCGACCCCGCCCAGCGTGTCATGCATCTGTTCCCCGCCGCCATTGGCGGTCAAACCGTGACGCAGATACTCGCCTCGCAAGCAGTAAACCTTGCCGTCTGCCAGCATCAAGGGACGCTGGCGCTTACCGGGACGCGTCAGAAAGGGCTGAACGAGGGTCAGTTCCTCGGCCGTTGCCTCGCGCGGCGGGGTGCCCGCCTGCATCAGGCTCTTGAGGATGCGCTTGCTGGCACGGCGGCGCGATTGATAGCGGATCACGCCATACAGCGAATAGCCGAGCATTGCCAGCAACAGCAGTAATTTCAATAAATCCAACGTGTCCATCGCGCCTGACTTTTTCCTGGAGGAAGCCGCGGGAATCATAGGAGGTCGCCGGCACGAAAGACAGAGCGAAAACCACACAGACCTCATGAAATCGTGACAAAAAGCTACGCCAACCCGGTGTTTGCTACGATATCACCTCGGCCACGAGCCCGATTTTCACCTAGCACAAGGAATTTCCCCATGCGTCTCCTGCACACCATGCTGCGCGTCGGCAACCTGGACAAGTCGATCGATTTCTATACCAATGTCCTGGGCATGCGCGTGCTGCGCCGCAAAGATTACCCCGATGGCAAATTCACCCTGGCATTCGTTGGCTATCAAGACGAAAGCGAAGGCGCGGTCATCGAGCTGACCCATAACTGGGACACCGATCACTACGACCTGGGCAACGGCTATGGCCACATTGCGCTGGAGGTCGACAACGCCTACGAGGCCTGTGAAAAGGTCAAACAAAAAGGCGGCAAGGTCACACGCGAGGCGGGCCCGATGAAGCACGGCACCACCGTCATCGCCTTTGTCGAAGACCCGGACGGCTACAAAATCGAATTCATCCAGAAAAAAGGCCGCGCCGACTGAACGGCAGCGTCCACATCGCCATGATTCATCCCATCCTGAAAATGGGCGACCCGCGTTTGCTGCGGGTGGCTCAGCCCGTCGAGCAATTCGACACTCCCGAGCTGCACACCCTGGTCGCCGACATGTTCGAGACCATGGAGCATGCGCGGGGCGTCGGATTGGCCGCGCCGCAAATCGGCGTCGACCTGCAACTGGTCATATTCGGGTTCGACCGGAATGAACGCTATCCCGATGCGCCGGCCGTCCCCCAGACAGTTCTGTGCAATCCAGTGATCACGCCCTTGTCGGACGAACGCGAGGACGGCTGGGAAGGCTGCCTGTCCGTGCCCGGCCTGCGCGGGCTGGTGCCGCGCTATCGGCACATCCGCTACAGCGGCTACACCCCGCAGGGCGAATACATCGAACGCGAGGCCGAGGGCTTTCATGCTCGTGTCGTGCAGCATGAATGCGATCATCTGATCGGCCGGCTCTATCCGTCGCGGATCGAGGACTTCACCCAGTTCGGATTCACAGAGATCCTGTTTCCCGACATGGATCCGAATCAGGACGATTGAAACCCGGCGTACGCGAAGAGGGGCAGGCATCCATCAAGATGCTCTGCCCCTCCTTCATTTCGTACTGAGTTAATCCAAGGCCCTGTTCTTGGACTCGACGTCGACCCATTTGATCGCGACGGCGCCTGCCACCAGCAATCCCGACAACACGAACAACGACAAGGTAAATTGCGTCGCCATGATCGGTGCAATCACGGCCGGGGCAAACAGCCCGCCGAGCCGGGCCACGGCACCTGCCGCCCCCATACCGGAAGCGCGTAAACTCGTCGGATAGACCTCAGGCGTAAAGGCATACAGCGCGCCCCAGGTACCCAGCAATGCAAAGCTCATCAACAATGTTGAGGTCACCATCAATGCGACCGAGCTTCCCAGGCTGTACAGCAGGCACCCTGCCGCACTGAACAGCAGGAAGCCGATCAGGGTGGGTTTGCGTCCATAACGCTCAACCGCATAGGCCGACAAGGCATATCCAGGTACTTGCGCCAACGCCAGGACGATCAAGAACGCCTGTCCACGCATAAAGCCCATGCCTTCGGCAGACAGCTTGATGGGCAGATACACAAAGACGCCGTAGTAAGCGACGGAAACCAGCAGCCATGCCAACAACAGCGACACACTGCGCCGCGCCAGGCCGGCGCCGAACAACGCGAACACCGATTTGCGCTCCATCGTTTGCGGCTCGAGCTCGCCGATTTGAACGCTGTTGCCGTTGGTCTTGGCAACGCGCTCCAGCACTTGCCGGGCCTCTTCCGATTTACCCGTCTTGTTTAGATATAGCGGCGACTCGGGAACATACCAACGCAGGATCACCCCGACGATCGCAGGTATCCCCGTGACAAAGAAAATAATGCGCCATGCTTCATCGCCATACGCACTGGCCACCCACGCCAAAATGGCCAGAAATACGGTCCCCAAAGCCCAAAACGATTCGAGCCACACCAGCCAACGGCCACGGCGCTGAGCGGGCAGAAACTCCGCCATCATTGTGTAATCGACAGGCAAGGTGCCGCCTACACCAATACCGGTCAGAAAGCGCAGAATCAACAGCCATTGGAAATCCGGCGCAAACGCCGATGCCACCCCGGCGCAGGCATCGATGACCACGGCCAGCATCAGCACCGGCCGCCGGCCAATACGATCGGCCAACCGTCCGAACGCAAAAGCGCCGATCAACATGCCCACAAAAAACAGCGTCCCCGTCTGCAGGGCCTGGGGAATCGTCAGGCCAAAGGTCTTTGCAATCGACGGCGCGCTGAAACCGATCGACAGTACCTGCATCGCGTCGGCCATCCAGACCAGCCCGAATATCACAAACAGCCGATACTGGAATTTCCCTACGCCTGCTGTGTTCAACCCTTGTTCAATCGTTATTTTTGATGCTGCCATGGCTACTCCTACGAGGTTTGCCGTTGCTTTTATGCGCTGTCGCGCAATTAAAAATCAGTCCTGCGTATTCAAAATATCCTCGAATCAACGGGATTGATTTCGTATCTGGCCGATCACTGCCAAGCTGTCGGCCCATTCAGGCTCTCGCGGCGCGAATCGCGTCCGCAAGTAGTTCAACAGATCCTGCACTTGTGCATCATTCAAACTGTCTTTGAATCCTGGCATATAACCGAGATCATCATTGGCCGGCGTCTGAATCCCATGCAGAATGACTTGCACCAGATTATCGGGCGTCGCGGCATGCAGATTCGTATTCAACGCCAATAAAGGCTTTACGCCAAACAATGTCGGGCCCGATGCGGCCTCGTGGCACACCGCGCAGGCATTCTGGTAAATCCGCTCACCCCGCGCATTGCCCTCGAACAGGCGCTGCGCAGACGGCTGCACCACAGGCTTTTGCGCAATGACGGGCGCCGGCGCGGTAGGCGCAGGCCCGCCCGCGACAGGCAGTTCGGGCCCAGATGAGGCAGTGCCAGGCAAGTTGAGCAGATACGTGGCGATGGCGCGCACATCGCTCTCGGGCAATTCGCTCAGCCCTTGGATAACAGGCGCCATGGGCCCTGCCGCCACGCCATGGCTGGCTGAATATCCCGTGCGCAAATATTGAAACAACGCGTCGGGCGTCCATGGCACTTTGCCACTGGCCAAGCGGTCCAGCGGCGGTGCTTCCCATCCCTCGGCCTCGCCGCCGGCCAAATAATTGCCGACGCCTGTCTTTTCGGCTCCCAGCGTATTACGCGGCGAATGGCAGGCGGCGCAGTGGCCAGCGCCCTGCACGAGATAGGCGCCTCGGTTCCAGACGAGAGATTGCACCGGGTCGGGCTCGTAGACGCCCGTATCATGGAACAGCAGATTCCAGCCCGCCATCATCGGCCGCCAGTTATAGGGGAAAGGCAATGCGGTCTGGGGCGGCTCGTTGCGAACGGGCGGCTGCACCATCAAGTATGCATACAGAGCCTGCATATCCGCATCCGTCATCTTGGCAAACGCGGTATAGGGAAAGGCCGGATAGAGTTGGCGGCCGTCTCGATGCACGCCTTCGCGCATGGCACGTTCGAACGCGCGATACGACCACTGGCCTATTCCGGTCTCGTTGTCCGGCGTAATGTTGGTGGTGTAGATCGTGCCAAAGGGCGTATCCAGACCCAGGCCACCGGCATTCGCCTGGCCACCCGGCACGGTATGACACACCACGCAGTCTCCTGCTGCCGCGACCAAACGGCCTCGATCAATCGCTGCCGCTGAGTAGAGCGAAACATCAGGGCCCGCAGTAGGCGCTAGAGCGGGTTTTAGTGGCCAGGCCATGGTCACCACCCCCGCCAATGCGCCCGCTCCGGCGGCCAACCACAGACCACCTCGCCGCAGCCAACTGCGCGCGGATGGCTGCGGGGGAGCTGGAGATGCCAACGCATCGCGCAGTTGCTCCACATTGAATGGCACCTGCCGCAATCGCACACCGGTCGCATCAAAAATCGCATTTCCGATCGCCGCGGCGGCAGGCAGGGTCATCACCCCATCCAGCGCCAGTTCCCCGTGATCGATAGGCTGTGCAGGCGTCAACTCCTGATGTGCATTCAACGGCGCCACGTCATGAGACACCGGCTTATCACCCGGCACAGCAGCGTTACCCGAGCTGCTTGCCCCCCAGTCATCAAATCGCGGCGGCGCTGCGAGCAAGCGGCGGGCAGCGTCCAGCAACCGGGGATCTTGTTCATGAATGGCCGCGCCCTGGGCAGGCTGCAGAGACTGACTGTCACGCCCGACCATCAGGCGCGTCACCTCCACGTTCCCCGTATCCGGTGTTACCTCGACCTCGACCAACCAGGCACTCCATGTTTCCATGGCTGTACCATCAGGCTGCCGCTCCCTGACGTGAGCCGTCGCATAGCCACGACCACGCAAAGGAGACCGATCAGCGGTTTCGCGTTCGACCAAAGCTTGGGATGTCGAAGTCTGCTGCGCAGGGTTCTGCTGCGCTGAAGCTCGCTGTACCGAAACTTGCCGTGCCGAAGCTTGCCGTTCGGAACCCAACGCCGCGAATGCCGTGTTCGCGTCCCCCGGCGCTGCCATGCCGGCCGCCAGCGCCGAACCATTCACTTGTTCGCGCATGCGCCGAGTCAACGCCTGACCCGGCCCCTTTGGCAACAACGACAAACGATACGCCATCGGGTCCATGCCCAATCGCGCTGCCTCTTCATCCAGCAGACTCTCGTGCGCAAACACCTGCATCGCCTCGAACTCCTCGGGCGATGCATGGATCAACGGTGCCGCGACATCACTCGTTGTCCGTACGATTTCTCCCGCGCCTTGCAGCCGAGGCATCGCCACGGGCGCTGCCTGGGCCGGCTGGCTGAGCAATCGCGCCAAACTGGGCCGTGCGCCCCAGGGACGGCTCGCCACCCAACGCGGCATGGCGCCCCCATCGCCGGCAAGCGAACCCTGCTCCTGATCAAACGCTGGGTCTCCTGTGCCGGCCGCCGCAGCAGAGGCAGAGGTGCGTGCAGCCGACGTCGCGCCAGCCGCAGGCTCGCCTGACGGAGCGTGACTCAGCACCATCTCGCCCGGCGTTAACGCGCGCTGCACGGGCACATGCACCGGCCTACCCACGGCACGCGACAGCAGCGCGGCATCTGCCGCCGCATCCAGCACATCCAGGATATGGATTTCACTCCGGCTACGCGGCGCCGTATCGACAAGAGTGATCCGGCCAACAGGCATAGCCAGCAAATGGCTCAGCTCTTCTTGCACGTATCGTTGATAGACTGCCGCACCAGGCAGCCAGGCGGTAGCGTGGCTATCGGTACACCACACCGTCGCGCCCTGGCCGTCCGTCGCAGGATGTTCGGCGGCGCGCCATACATAAGACAGGCCCTCTGACGTAGACACTGTCGTAGCAGATGATATCTGCGACGGCGATTCCATCTCTCGCATCGAGGCAGCAGGGAATTGCCACTTTACGTCAAGCCCATCCAGAGCCTGGCGCGCCAGCATCGCCGATACCGCCACAACGCCGACAAAATCCGCCAGATGTACGACCCGAACCACACCGGGCAAGATCTGGGCACTCGAGGTATCGATGTCCGCCAAGCTCGCGCCGCGATAACGCCTGCCATCCCACAACACTCGCGGTGGACGCAGCAGCGCGCCATGCAGCAATCCGCCGGCAACGCCCGATGGCTCTGCGCGCGGAGAAGAAACAACGACCTCGGGAAACTCGGCGCCGCTCACGGGGCCTCGTCCTCTGAGCTCGGCGGCGCAACTACGGCGGCACGCAGCACTGCGGCTTGGCGAGCCGCCTGCAAAATCTCAATATGCGTACCGCAGCGGCATAAATTGTGGCGTAACTCCTCGCGCAACATCGTGTCGGTCGGATCAGGGCAACGCCGCAGCAACGCCTCGACAGTCATGATCATGCCATTCAGACAGTAGCCGCACTGCGCCGCCTGACACGCGATAAACGCCTGCTGGGTCGGCCCCGGACATTGCTGATCACCCAAGCCCTCCAGGGTCGTGACCTCTCGCTGGCCCACGCCGCGAACGGGAATCACGCAAGAGCGCGCGGCCACCCCATCGATCAACACGGTGCACGCACCACACTCGCCCAGGCCACAACCGTACTTGGGCCCATTCAATTCGAGATCGTTGCGCAAGACCAGCAACAGCGGCGTCGCCGGATCGGCCTGCACCGCTTGCTCCCGTCCGTTGACGAGCAAGCGAAAAACAGGAGAACCCGTAGAGAACGGCGCGTCGGAAACGCTGCTGTATGCCATGATCATCGCTCAGAGATCAAATCGAAAGTGCGTCACTTCACCGCCGCTTTGGGTTGCGGATCGACAAGCGGCACATTGAATACGTCATAACCGAAACACCACGCAGGATCCTCGTTGGTGCGCAGCCACGTATTGTCGTGCGAAATACGCTGAACCTTGCTCGCGCGTTCAGCGCGATTCGCCTCATACAGATCGAAAGCCTGTTGGTAATCGTGCACACCCACTTCCTTGAAACAACGCGTCAGCATCGCCGCATCCTCGATAGCCATGGCCGCGCCTTGCGCCATGTGCGGCTTCATCGGATGACACGCGTCTCCCAACAACACCAGACGGCCCCGGCTCCAGAGCGGCAGCGGATCGCGTTCCAGCAACGACCATTTGGTGACTTCGACCGTCGCGTCGATCAACGCCTGCACGGTCGGATGCCATCCCTCGAACGCATCCCGCATTTCCTGTTTGCTGCTCGGCAGCCAACGGTCATTGAGATCCCACTGTTCGACCGGCACACCCGTCACGTAATAAAGCTCGTCCTGCTTGCCCGTGACGAAGTAGGTCATCATATGCCGATCATCGCTCCACCATTTCACGCAGGGATCAAAGGGCAACATACCGGCCGTGGCCACCGGCGTTGGAAACACCGCACGATGCGCCAGATAGCCTGCATATTTCGGAGGCTCGGGTCCGAGCAGCTCCTCGCGAATCCGCGAGTTCACGCCATCAGCGCCGATCACCAGATCCGCTTCCTCAATGGAACCATCGGCGAAATGCAGGCGCACGACATCGCCCGTATCGTCGACCTTGATCAGGTGCTTGCCAAAGCTCAGCATGTTATCGGGCAAGGCATCAATCAGCAATGCGTGAAAGTCCCCGCGATGCACCGTCAGATAACTCGCACCGTATTCCTTGACGGCATAGTCACCCAACGGAATCTGCGCGAGCACATCGCCCGTCTGCCAATGGCGGCTATGCCAGTACTCGGGATGGGAGCCTTGCTCGTTGAGCGCGTCCTCGATACCGATGCGGCGCAAGATCTTCATGACATTCGGCCCGACGTGGATCCCCGCCCCCTGGCGCGAAAAGGCGGGCGACTGCTCGTAGACGTGAACGTTGAATCCTTCCTTGGCAAGCAGCGAAGCGGCGGCAGCCCCTCCCAGACCTGCGCCAATCACAGCGATTCGAGGTTGTGCGGACATATGAAAAGCTCTCCTGGGAATCAAAAGCTCGCGCCGACGACCCCAGTGTTTGGGAGGCCGGTTTGAAATACGAAAAATTAAAGCGTACACACTTCTTTTTTTAAAATTTACCGGCAAGGAATTTTGCTGACAAGAAAACAATGACGAATATATCTAGGTATTTTCCCTAGATTTTTTTAAATTCCAACATATCGCCGAGAACATTGCGGCATCAGATTTATTTCTATATATTGAGCGTCTACACTGTATTTTCGTCGAGCAACGCCTTGAGCGGGATTCAGAATCGGGCCCGAGCCGTGCCGACTTTCCACTCTCTGGAGACCAAAGTGCCAGCGTCCTCCCCATCATCGACCTATCGCTACGGCGCGCATGTCAATGCGAATGGAATCCGTCAGCACTACCTGCGTTATGGCGCAGACACGCTCCCTGCGCAGCGTCCCGCCATCGTGCTCATTCCCGGCATTACCAGCCCTGCGGTGACCTGGGGTTTTGTCGCCGAACGGCTTGGCCGGCATTTCGACACCTATGTGCTCGATGTGCGCGGCCGGGGCTTGTCCGCATCGGGTCCTGACCTGGACTATGGCCTGGATGCCCAGGCCGCCGACGTGGTGGCCTTTGCCCAGGCGCTCAATCTGCAACGCTACGCGCTGGTGGGCCACTCCATGGGTGGACGTATCGCCGTACGCGCTGCGCGTACTCAGCCCGCCGGACTCACGCAGCTGGTCGCGGTCGACCCTCCCGTGTCCGGACCGGGACGCCGCCCCTACCCTGCCAAACTGCCCTGGTATGTAGACTCCATACGCCAAGCCACACTAGGCATGGACGCCGACGCGATGCGCGCCTTTTGCCCCACGTGGACCGAGCCGCAATTACGCCTGCGCGCGCAATGGCTGCATACCTGCTATGAGCCCGCCATCGTGCAGAGTTTCGAGGACTTCGGCCGCGACGACATTCATGCGGATCTGCCCCATATCCACACACCATTGCTGCTGATCACCGCCGAACGCGGCGACGTCGTCAACGACGATGATGTCGCCGAGTGGCAGACGCTTGCCCCCCAGACACAACACGTGCGCGTTCCCGGTGCAGGGCACATGATCCCCTGGGATAACGAAGCCGGGTTCTATGCCGCCTTTGGCGATTTCCTGGGACAAACACTGGATTGATCACGATAGGGACTACGCCCCATCTCAATCTCATTTCCGTCCACCTCGTATCACACCGGAGTTCGCCATGTCCGTGAGCGATATCGATTTGATTCAAGCCTGGAAACAGGTCCTCACTCTCTCCAGACTCGAGCCTGGCCAGACAGTCACTGTCCTGACCGGCGCCGACACGCATCCGCAAACGCTGCGTTGCGCCATCGCCGCGGCCAGCGATATGGGCGCCAGAGTCAACCGCCTGGACTTGCCGCCCGTCAACGCCGAAAAATCGTTGTCACGCGACTCTCTCGCCTATCTGGGTACAACACCGCTCACGGGCAACCCCGCTGCGATTGCCGCACTCAAGGCCAGCGATTTGGTGCTGGATCTCATGACGCTGCTGTTTTCGCCCGAGCAACACGAGATCCTGAGCGGCGGCACAAAAATCCTGCTGGCCGTTGAGCCGCCCGAGATCCTGTGCCGCCTCGTGCCCACTGCAGATGACCGCACGCGCGTCGTCAACGCCTCCGAACGCATCCAGGCGGCAAGAGAGATGCATATCACCTCGCATGCCGGCACCGACCTGCGGTGCCAGCTGGGAGAGTTCCCCGTCATTTGCGAGTACGGCTTCGTCGACCGGCCCGGGCGCTGGGACCATTGGCCAAGCGGCTTCGTACTGACCTGGCCCAACGAAGGCCAAAGCCAGGGCACTGTCGTGCTGGATCGCGGCGACATTCTGCTGCCACTCAAAGAATACGTGCACGACCCCATCAAACTCACCATCGCAAATGGCTATGTACATGCCATCGAAGGCGGATTGCAGGCAGAGATTCTGCGGGAATACATGGCTTCCTATGAAGACCCCGAGGCCTATGCCGTATCGCATGTCGGCTGGGGGCTGCAACCTCGCGCACACTGGTCGATGCTGGCCCACTACGACAAGGAATCGCACATCGGCATGGACGCACGCGCGTTCGAGGGCAATTTTCTGTGGTCCATGGGTCCCAACAACGAAGCCGGCGGCCAGCGCACCACTGCCTGCCACATCGACATTCCCATGCGCCGCTGCACGGTCAAACTCGACGGCGCACCGACCGTCATCGACGGCATCGTCCAAGACCAGGAAGGGCTGGCACGCGCTGAACGGCGCAATCAATTAAAGGGCGTCGTTCGATGAACACACAAACCATCCCCACTGGCGGCGTACAAGGCGATGTCTCGGCCTACGCACGGCAGGGCTTTGGCACACCCTTGCCGCTCAAAGCCCCCTTTGGCCTGCTGATCGTGGACTTCGTCAATGGATTCGCCGACCCCGCAGTCTTTGGCGGCGGCAACATCCCGCAAGCGATCGACCAGACCACCCATTTGCTCGCTCACGCACGCGCTCAAGGATGGCCCGTCGCGCACAGCCGCATTGTCTTTGCCGATGACGACGCCGATCAGAATATCTTTTGCCTGAAGGTCCCGGGCATGCTGACCCTCAAAGAGGACAGCCCGGCCAGCGCCATCGTCCCTGCGCTCGCGCCAGCGCCGGGGGAATACGTCGTACGCAAAAGCACGCCTTCGGCGTTCTATGGCACGATGCTGGCGCCATGGCTCGCGCAACGCGGCGTGCAGACATTGCTCGTCGCAGGATGCGTCACCAGCGGTTGCGTGCGCGCCAGCGTCGTCGATGCCATGCAGGCCGGCTTTCGCCCTCTGGTGGTAGCCGATTGCGTCGGTGACCGCGCATTGGGCCCGCATGATGCAAACCTGTTCGACATGGCACAGAAATACGCGGCAGTCATGCCGCTGGACCAAGCCCTCGACGACATCGAGGCGCTGTCACGCTAAGCTTATCCAATGAGCCTGCCCCAGCCCAAGCTGCTGCACGACGGATTGCTCGATCAATACGGCACGCTGCTGATCGTGCGCAATCCGGTCGCGCCCCCAAAACCGGCGCCCGGCCAACCCGGCGCGCCATCGGATTACGTACGCGCCACGCCCGAGATCTTCGTCGCCGTCGTGGAGGCTCCCGATACGGCGCAAGGCTGGCGCGCTCTGGCTTTTAACGGACACGTCGATCTGGGCACAGGCATACGCACCGCGCTGGCGCAGATCGTCGCCGAAGAACTCGACATTCCATTCGAGCAACTCGACATGGTGCTGGGCCATACCGAGGCCTCGCCCAATCAGGGCCCTACCATTGCCAGCGCCACCATCCAGATCTCGGCCGTTCCGCTGCGGCGTGCCGCGGCCCAGGCTCGCGAGCATCTGCTGAGCCTCGCAGCGCGGCAGTGGCAGGTATCCGTTCAGGCGCTGCAGGCGCGCCAGGGCATCATCGTATTCAAGGACAGCACGGACACTCGGCAGGCCCACTACGGCGAATTGATTCGCGGCAGGCGTGAACGGCTCACGCTATCCGAAGACGTCGAGCTCAAGCCCGCATCCGAATATCAACTGGTGGGACAAGGGCGCGCGCGTGTCGATATTCCTGCGAAGGCGACCGGCGCGCTTACCTTCGTCCATGACGTACGCATACCGGGCATGCGACACGGCCGGGTCATCCGCCCGCCGTATCCAGGACGTGACGGTGGCGACTTTGTCGGCGCCAGCCTCATCTCGGCGGACGCCGCATCCGTGGCACACCTGCCCGGCAACGTGCAGGTAGTCATAAAAGGGGATTTCGTCGGCGTGGTGGCTGATCGCGAAGAACAAGCCATCGCCGCCATGCGCACCCTGAAGGTTCAATGGCGCGACATCCCGCCGGCTCCCGACCTGAGTGACCTGGACGCGGCGTTACGCGCCAACCCATCCGAGGTGCGTGCCTTGCATCGCAAGGGACATGCGAACCAGGAATTGGCCGAAGCAGCACAGGCCAGCCCGAGCCGCGTGGTCCAGCGCAGCTACGTCTGGCCCTATCAGATGCATGGATCCATCGGTCCATCCTGCGCCGTCGCGGATTACACCGCAGACCGTCTCACGATCTGGTCCGGCACCCAAAACCCGCACATGCTGCGCACCGATCTCGACCGCCTGTTGAAACTGGGCGAGGGCAATATTGAAATCGTGCGCCTTGAGGCCGCAGGCTGTTATGGCAGAAACTGCGCCGACGACGTCTGTGGCGATGCCGCCCTGCTGGCGATGGCAACCGGCACACCGGTACGCGTGCAGCTCACGCGCGAACAAGAACACCAATGGGAGCCCAAAGGCACGGCCCAACTCGTCGACGTGCAAGCCGCGATCGATCCCACGGGCAACTTGCTGGCCTATGACTTCGGCGTACGTTACCCGTCCAACGATGCCCCGTTGCTGGCGCTCCTGTTAACAGGCAGCATTTCCAATCAACCCCGCACCCTGCAGATGGGCGATCGCACGGCGATGCCGCCCTATCGATATCCCCACTTGCAGATCGTCTGCCATGACACGCCACCGCTGGTGCGTGCCTCGTGGCTGCGTGGCGTATCGGCCCTGCCGAATGCGTACGCGCACGAATGCATGATTGACGAGCTCGCGCATCGGGCGGGGGTAGATCCTCTCGAATATCGCCTGCGCCACCTGGACGATGTGCGTGCACGCGACCTGTTGAGCGCCACGGCCGAACGTGCCGGCTGGCAGCCCTTTAGAGCCGGCAGCCGCGGAATCCCCGGAGACGACGGCTTATTGCACGGCAGAGGCATGGCCTACGCGCGCTATATCCACAGCAAGTTTCCGGGTTTCGGGGCAGCATGGGCCGCATGGGTCGTGGATATCAGCGTAGACCCACTGAGCGGGCGCGTACGCGTGGACCGCGTCACGGTCGGTCACGACGCGGGCATGATGATCAACCCCGACGGCGTTCGACATCAGGTCCACGGCAACGTTGTCCAGGCACTGAGCCGCGCGCTGATGGAGCAAGTCTCGTTTGACCCGCAGGGAGTCACCAGCCGAGAATGGGGCGCCTATCCTATTATTAAATTCGGCGAAATCCCGGAGATCGATGTGCTGCTCATGCCGCGCCAGGACGAGCCTCCGATGGGTGTAGGCGAATCGGCATCGCTACCCGGCGCGCCCGCGATCGCCAACGCATTATTCGACGCCACGGGGCTGCGCCTGTGCGCGCCACCGTATACTCAAGAAAAACTGCGCCACGCCATGCATAACACTCGAAGTGCCCATGCCGACCTCTACGCCTGAATCACTGCCATCGCCGGACCAGTCGGACAAAGACAACTCCGCCCCCTACCTGTTTTCGTCGCAGGTCGGTCACCTGCTGCGCCGCGCCTACCAACGCCACACCGCGCTTTTTCAAAAATTCATCCCGGACTCAAAACTGACCGTCGCTCAGTTCGTCGTCATGTGCGCACTCAATGACGACGGTCCGGCTTCGATCGCCAATCTGGTCAAAGCCACCGTCATCGATCAGGCGACCATACGCGGCGTCGTCGACCGGCTCAAGAATCGCGAGCTCATTACCCTGCAAGCCGACCCCGCCGATCGGCGCAAGGTCATGGTGACGCTGACTGATGCAGGCACACAACTCGTCAACGAGATGCAGCCCTTTGCCCACGCCATCACCGAAGAAACGTTCGGACCGCTAAATGACGCAGAACGCGTGGCTTTGCTGTATCTGCTGCGCAAAATCACAGAATCCGAAGGCAGCTCAAAATATCCCGACGTCAACCACGTCTGCACTTGATGCGCCACGCGTATTCACATACAGGCTATACAGCCCCTTTCCGGCAGCCATGAACAGCCGGTTTCCTTTCGCACCGCCAAAGCAGAGATTCGCGCAGCGTTCGGGCAAGTGAATATGCCCGATCGGCGTGGCATCGGGCGCGAATATGCGCACACCGTCCACATCCTCGGCCCCCATCCCCCAACCACACCACAGATTGCCATCCACATCGCAACGCAATCCGTCCGCGGTACCGGGCCCGCAATCAATCAGGTCTCGCCCGTCTGACAACGCTGCCCCCGACACGCGATAGACGCGAATCGTGCGGTTTGGTTTCGCACGCGACGCCACGATATACAGCAGGGTTTCATCGGGGCTGAAACACAGGCCATTGGGCCCTGCCACGTCGTCGGCCACGACGCTGATTTGGCCGGAGGGATCAATCCGGTAGACCCGCTCCGGCAGTTCAGGCTCGGCTTTATCGCCCTCGTAGTCGCTGCTCAACCCGAACGGCGGGTCAGTAAACCAGATCGACCCATCCGATTTCACGACGATATCGTTCGGCGAATTCAGCCGCTTTCCTTCAAAGCAATCCGCCAACACCGTGATACGGCCATCGTATTCGGTACGTGTCACACGGCGATTGCCATGCTCGCAAGTGATCAGCCGGCCTTGACGGTCGCGCGTGTTGCCGTTGGCATAACCCGATGGGTCGCGAAACACGGTGACATGACCCGAGGTATCGTCATAGCGAAGCATCCGGTTATTCGGTATATCGCTATACAACAAATAGCGGCCATCGCCGACCCATACAGGGCCTTCGGCCCATCGTGAGCCGGATGCCAACATCTCCACCGCGGCATGAAACAACCGATACCTATCAAAACGCGGATCCAAGGATTGCACCCTGGGGTCAGGATAACGAGGGCTGACGCGCCAGAATGGATCTGGTGCCAGAATGGGTTTTGTCGAATTCATCGGTGCTTCACGCATGTTGACCAAAATACGCATCTTCCAGACGGGTCTGCAGATCAGCCTCGCTGGTATCCGCCTGCAAAACGATTTCCCCGTGGGCCATGGCATAAACGCGGTCGGCCAGCACCAGGGATTTCTCGACCAATTGCTCGACCAGCAACACGGATGTGCCGGTATCGCGCAGACGCGCCGCGACCTCAAACACACGGTCAACCAGGACCGGGGACAACCCCGCAGAAGGCTCGTCCAGAATCAGCAACCGTGGCCGCTTTACCAATCCCTGGGCCACCACCAGCATCTGTTGCTGCCCGCCGCTTAACGCGCCTGCACGATCATGGCGCTTGGCCTCGATTTCCGGAAAGAATGCCAGGGCATCCCGGATGCGTTCCTGGCGTTCGGTCCGGGAAATGTCATATCCCGCTAGCGCCAGATTGTCCTGCACGGACAACTGCGTAAAGACGTGGTGCCCTTCGATCACGTGCACCAAACCCGCCTGCGCCGCATCACGCGGCGTCGCGCCACGCAGGCTTTTCCCTGCAAATACGACATCGCCGGACATCCATGGCAATAAGCCCGACAATGCCCGCATCAACGTGCTCTTTCCTGCGCCGTTGGGGCCCAGCAGCGCCACGATTTCGCCGGGCTTCACGATCATATCGACGTCGTGCAGGATTTGAATTTTGCCGTAGCCGGCATTCAGGCCCTGTACCTGCAGCAGGCTATTAGGCTCCGAGGTATGCACTGACGACCTCCTTATGCGTACGGATTTCCTGCGGGGTGCCGCTGGCCAGCACCGACCCGAGATTCAGCACCGTGACGTGATCACAAATATCAAAGATCAAATCTGCATGATGTTCCACCAGCAACACTGCCGTTCCACAGCGGCTGATCTCTTTGATGATGTCACCGAGACGCTTGATCTCGTCTCCCGTCAAGCCCGCAGCAGGCTCGTCCAGCATCAGGTATCTGGGCTGCAGCATCAGCGCACGTGCGAGCTCCAGGAACCTCAGTTCACTATGCTGCAAGCGATCGGCACGCACGTGAGCCAGCTGCGACAGCCCCACCGCCTTCAATGCTGACTCCGCCATCTCTCGCAATCCACGCTCGTCCTCTCGATGCCTACCCACCCGCAACAAGGCCTCCAGGAACGTACCGCGTGCACGCGTATATCCCCCTGCCATGACATTCTTCAGGACCGAGGTATCACCCACGATGCGCGGTGTCTGGAACGTACGTGCGAATCCGCGCCTGGCTCTGCCCAAAGGTCGTCCCGAGGGGACTTCCGTGCCACCCTCCATCACCAGGCCTTCCTGAGGCCGGTAATACCCCGAGATCACATTTAGCGTCGTGGTTTTCCCGCTGCCATTCGGGCCGATCAAGCCATGCACTTGCCCACCGTTGATATGCAGGTCCAAACCGTTGATCGCCTTGACCCCGCCAAACGATAAATGCAGATTTTTTAATACGATTCGCCCATCACTAGGCACATTCGCCAAAATCTGGTGCACAGCGCCCAGCTCCGGCTGTATACGCCGGTTTGTCGGCAAGGGGCTGCGTCCTCCAAAATCGAGCAAAGACGCAATTCCACCGGGAATTGCCAGCACAATCACCAACAACAACAGCGCGTACAGGAAATTGGACCACGCCGCCAACGGCGCGGCGATCTCCGGCAAAACGGTCAAGATCAGCGTGCCCAACAGCGGGCCCAAGATAGAACTGCGTCCACCGATCAGGATAGAGATAAAAAACAATACCGACAGTTCGAACGTAAACGCCTCTGGCGTAATGTACGTCTGAAGTGAACTGAACAGCCCTCCCGCGATACCGGCCAGCACGCCTGCAAGCACAAAGACGGCAGCCAATAACTTGGCCTTGGAAATGCCGTAGGCCTCTGCAGCGACTTCCGCGTCGCGGATGGCAATCAATCCTCGTCCAAATCGGCTGTGTGCGATGTTTGCCGTCAATATGGTTGCCACCGCAGCGATGCCCAGGCACAGGTAATACAAGCCCTGATCGGAATCGAACGGCGCCGGCATGGCAGGCCCCGGCACGCCAATTCCGCCGCCCGTCACCGACTCCCAGGCCAAAGCGATCTGCGTCACGATCGTGGCGAATCCCAAGGTGGTCATCGCAAAATAAAACGTGCGCAGCCGCAACGCCGGCAAGCCGACAATCAAGCCAAACAGCCCCCCAACCGCCCCCGCCGCCGCCAGCGCCGTAAACGGCTCCCATGGCTCGGACACGTTACCGGCCACCAATGCACTGGCCGTGTATGCCCCTACCGTCAACAACGCCACATAGCCGATCGCCAATTGGCCCGCATAGCCGACAATCAGATTCAGCCCGGACACCAATATCCAATAGATCGCCGCGCGCGTCGCGATCACTGTCCAGTACGTATTCCCTAATGCTGGCAATGCGATCGCCAGCACCAGCAATACGATGAACGGCAACATGCGCGTCCAGCCTTGCCCCCGATTCATCGAATGACGCTCCATCGCTTGAGGGGTTCCTCGATAAGTCTTTGCGTGCGCGGTCATCACACTCTCCGTGCAGAGTTAGAGCCGAAAATACCTTGTGGCACGGCCATCAACACCACGATAAACAAGACAAACACGGCAATCGACGCAAAAATACCGCCCACGGTAAAGTTCGCCGTCTGTTGAAACAATCCAAGCGCCAGCCCACCCAGTACTGCGCCGCGGTTATTGCCGAGCCCACCCAATGCCACAGGAACAAAGCCGTAGAAATTCAACAACGGGCCATTCGCAAAAAAGGCCAACATCAACTGACCCGCGGCAAACCCGGCGATGCCCCCGATCACGCCTGCCAGGGCATAGCTGATGACCCGCAGGCGCCGCTCCGGCAATCCAATAGAACGTGCAGCAAAGTTGTTCTCCGCCACCGCCAGAAAAGCCAGGCCGATCAATGTGCGCCGATATAAATACTCCAGGGCCAGCACCACAATCACACATGCCGCGACGGGCAGCCAGAACCGTTCATCCAATGGCCCCGACCCCCAGGCCAACAAGCGGGGAAAAGGCTGAGGCTCGGTACCCCATTCGATCGCCGTCACCTGTTGGATCATCAATGCCAATGCCAACGTAGACAGTACATACAAATGTTGGTCCAGGCTTTTCAGCACAGGCCGCACGGCAACAAACTCGGTGATCACGCCGACCAGCGCGCATAGCCCCAAGGTCAGTATGAATGCGACCGGACCGGACATGCCCATGCGCAGCATGAACAAGGACCCGAACACACCACCCAACATTCCAAGCTGCCCTGCCGTAAAGCTCATGACACGAGACGTGGAATACATCGTGTTGTAGGTGATGCCGATCAGGGCATACACCGCCCCGACCGCCAGGCCGGAGCTGATAATGGAAGCCAGCATGACTGCGTTCTCTCGGTCTTATTGATAACCCGGCGCCAATGCGAACGTCCCGTTGCGCGCAGACTTGGCCTCGGACATGACCACTTCCTCGGTGGGATAACCGTTGTGAATCGTGGGCGAGTAGGTATAAGTCCCAAAATATCCGGGGTACGCTTTCAGACTATTCCAATACTCGATGATGTCTTTGGATTGCGACGAGCCGGTTGTCTGCACCGCCTTGGCCACGAGCTCAATCGCGTCGTAGCCGGCCGACACCCACCAGTACAGCGTGTCTTCCAGGCTGACCTTGCCTTTGACCATGTCGAGGAACTCCTGCGAATGCGCGGGCAGCTTGCCGCTGGCGTCATAACTGGCGCTCTTGTAGCCCACTGCATAGACCTTGTCCCAGTTCTCTGGCTTTTCGACCAGCGTGCGCAGCTCGCCCGACGCGAGCGAGGGATGGCCGACAAAAGCGACATCCCAGCCCATATGGGCTCGGGTATTGAACAAACGCGCCTCCATCCCGGTCGAGACACTCCAGATCACGATCACTTGCGCCCCGGCATCGCGCGCCCGCGTCATGTCAGGCGACATGTCGGCTTGTGTCGCGTCGATGTTCGCCGAGTACACCACTTCCGCGCCATCTTTCTTGAAATTGGCTACGCATGCCTTGGTCGCGCTCACGCCATAGCCCGTCGTGTCCCCGATGACGGCGATCTTGGAATATTTTTGCACCTTCAAGCAATAATTACGGCACGCATCATCCCATTGACTGTTCGACGGAGAGATACGAAACGCATTGGGATATTTATCCGTGTTCACCAAGCTATCTATGACGCAGGGATGAATATTCGGCATTTTGGCGCGAGCCATGATCGGCGTGACCGCCAAGGACTCGCCGGAGTTCGTCGGTCCCCAAATGGCATGCACTTTTTGCGAGTTGATCATCTCCTGCGCTGCATTCACTGCTTTGGTAGGATCACCCTGCGTATCGCGCGTCACGATCACGATCTTGCGGCCCTTCACGCCGCCTGCCGCGTTGATGGCTTGCGCAGCAAACTCGACACCTCGATTGAACCCCACGCCTGGGGCAGAGCTCGGCCCGGTCAATGCGGCCAGCCAACCTATCTTGATGTCTTCACTCGAGGCCAGCGCCAGCGCGGGCATGCCTAATGCCGACGCGCCTAATGCGCCAGCGGCGCCCAACACAAAGTCACGACGAGAAACTGTCATTTGTTGTCTCCTAAGGATTGTCATCGCTGGATGGCGCGGGGTTCCCCTGTCTGCCATCCCTCGTCATCGTCACAGCCGTGATTTAACGGCCGCGTTTTTCCAAATGCGCAATACGATCCAGATCAAACGTAAAACCCCAGCCTGGGCGCTGCGGAACGATTGCCATCCCGTCTTCGAACTCGAGGCGCTCCTGGTACAAATCGGAGAACCACGGCATGTACTCCAGGAATATCGCGCTGCTCAATGCGCCCAACACTTGAATACTCATTTCAGGAAACAGATGGCTCGACACGGGAATGTCATAAGCGGCAGCCATATGTCCCACTCGCATGAATTCCGAGACGCCACCTGCTCGCTGCAAATCCGGCATCAGCACATCAGCGCTGCGCAGCTCGATCATGCGGCGGAATCCATAACGCGCATACTCCGTTTCACCACTGGCGATAGGCGTATCCAGGGCGGCCGCCACTCGCGCCAGACCCTCCAGATCCCAGGCGGGCAACGGCTCTTCGAACCAGGCCAGTTTATATTCTTCCAGCATCCGCCCCAGCCGGATGGCTTGGGCCTCGTTCAACCCTTGATTGGCATCGGCCATCAATTTGATATGCGGGCCGATGGCCTCCCGTACCGCTCGCACTCGTTGCACATCGACGGCAGGATCGGGTGATCCCAGCCGCATCTTCACCGCCTGAAAACCTTGTTCCACCATCTGCTGTGCGTCGCGCGCAAGCTCGTCTACGCTGCGATGCAACCACAACCCGCCACTGTGGTAGACGGGCACACGATCCTGCGCGCCCCCGAGCATGCGATACAGCGGCAGGCCTGCCGATTTGGCAGCGGCATCCCATAACGCACCGTCAATGGCCGATATCCCCATGACCGGGATACCCTTCTGCCCGAAGAAATTGAGATCTTTCCAGGCACGCGACCAGAACCCCGCGATGTGGCCGGCGTCCTGCCCCACTACCAGGTCCGCCAACTCGTCGACCATGCGGTGCAACACCCCCGTACGCCGGTTATTCAAGGTGAACACCAAGTTCTCGCCCACCACCCCATCACTGGTATGCAGGCGGACCAGGACGACGCCACACGTCGAAATCGGCCCCAACGCGCTGATGATAGGTTCCTGCAATGCGATCTCTATCGGGCGAGTTTCCAGCTTGACGACTTTCATGCGAGGGCCTCTTCGGTAATACGATGCACGTCTCCGACGCGATATCGCGACATCACTTCTGAATCAGGATCGCAGCCCAAGCCAGGACCTTGGGGCACGTTCAACATTCCATCCACGGCATGCACATAGGGAGCAAAAGGATTTGCCTCCATATCCATCCACAGCACTTCGATCAAGGGCGGCTGGGGCAGTGCTGCGCCAATATGCAGTGTGGCGATAAAACCCGGCCCAAAATACGGTGAATGCGGCACGACACGCACGCCATTCGCAGCGCACAGCGCCGCCACCCTCATGGTGTCGCCGATCCCGCCGATCTTCGTCACGCTGGGCTGCGCGATATCAATGGCCCTGGCCTCCAGTAAAGTCCGAAATCCCTGCAGTCCAGCCACGTTCTCGCCGGCAGCGATCGGGATGCCACATGCACGCACGCGCGCCAGCCCCTGCGCATCTTCAGGTGGCCAGACGGGCTCCTCGAACCAGTACATTCCGTCGTCACGCATACTTTGCGCCATGCCCAGGGCATCAGGTACATCCCAGGCACAATTGACGTCCATCATGATCTGGACATCCCGGCCTTGGACCGCCTCTTGCGATCGCACCAAGGCATCCCGCGTCGTTTCATGCAGCTTGACGTAGCGGAACCCCCTATCGGCTGCTGCACGCGTGTTGCGAGCAGCGATGTCGGCATCGCCATACGCCAGCAAACTCGAATAGGCCTCGAGCTGCGTACGGCTGCCATTACCCAGCAATTGATGCACAGGCAGTCCTGCGCGTTTGCCCAGCAGATCCCATAGCGCGATTTCAATTCCGGACCAGGCGTAGACATAACTGCCATTACGGCCCAGCAAATGTGTGGAATGCAGCACACTGCGCGTCAGGGCCGAGATATCGCCTGCGTGTCTGCCTATCACCAGCGGCGCCACAATCGTATCCAGTGCGGCACGTGTAGCGGGGATCGCAGCATGGCCAAACGCCTCTCCCCACCCTACCAATCCATCCTCCGTCTCCACCCGGACCAGGAGTATCTCCAACCGGTCCCACAGCTTTCCTGCAAACCGGGCATAGGGGCCTCCCATGTCAAACGGCAGCGACACCACGGAAGACTCCACCGACACAATCCTCATGCGTTTGCTCCTCTTCTTATCGTGAGACAGATGGGGTACTGAGTTTTGCAGCGGCATCAACGTCAGTACCGATCAGATGCAATGACTGTAAAAGCCGTCCGAAGCAAAAACAATCGAAGTGGACTAATTCAAAGATAAGCTAGACTTATGTTCACCGTGCGCCGCGCTGATGTATAGCCGCAGCGTTCAGTCGCACGGAGGGCTCTGCAAACATGCAGCCCATATAAAAATTGGCCTTGCCGCCAAGGGGGACACGATGCATTTGACCGTACGCCAAATGGAGGTCATACGCGCCGTCAGTCGATACGGCAGCGTAGGCGAAGCCGCATCGGCACTGGGCATCTCTCAGCCTGCTGTCAGCTTGCTGCTGCGTGAGTGCGCCTTGCACGCAGGCTTTCCATTTTTTGTACGCAAGCGCGGCCGCTTACAGGCCACACGCGAAACGCTGGAAATCATGGGCGAGCTCAATCGCATCTTTGACAGCATCGCTCGCGTCAACCGGCTGGTGGACGACATGCGCGAGCTGACTGAAGGTTCGGTCCAGATATCCACGGTGCCCACGATCGCAGAGAACCTACTGGCTCCGACGAGCGTCCGGTTCCGCGAAGACTGGCCACAGATTCAAATATCGGTCATCGCGACCGACAACGTCAGCGTATCGGACAGCGTGTTCCAGGAACGCGTGGACTTCGGGATCGTGTTGTCGCCGCTCAGCCAGGACGGACGAATGATCGAAGGCCGTCTGACTGATTTGTGCGAGGCCGAACTGGTTTGTGTCGTGCCTGAAGATTGTCCGCTGGCCAAACTGCCTGTTGTCACCCCGCGGGATCTGGAGCCCTATCCGTTGATATCGTTTGATAAAAACCTGCCACTGGGTGCCCTGATCGAGGAAAGCTATCGCATCGCAGGCGTCAAACGAAAAATCGCGCTGTCAGTGACGTTGACCGCTGTCGCCTATTCGCTGGCGCGCTCCGGTGCAGGCGTGGCGATTATCGATCCCTTTTATTTGCTGACTGGCCGGAATCAGGGGGTTGCCACCATTCGGTTTCAGCCACGTATGCCCGTCAAGGCGCAATTACTGCTGCCCAATAACACACCGCTCTCCCGGCCCGCGCAGCTGTTTGTCGCGGCTTTGAAGAAAACCGCCGTCTCGCTCAATGACTCGCTGCCACGCGAAGCCAATCTCTAAAGTCTGGAACGTTCCCCCACCGTCAACCAGCTCGCCGCGCAAATGCGCCCGGCTCGAAATCATCTACCGCCACGACACGCCTGACAGCCTCTTCGGCGGCCTCGATCTGACGGGCCTGCTCGTCCGTGATCGCCCCACCGCGATGCGCCTCGCGCCAGTCTCGCACGCCCTCGCGTTTGAGCTTATCGTGCAGCGGCTGTACCGCGTTGACCAAGCCGAATGCACGCTCCAATTGCGCCAATACATCGTCGCCCTCACCGCGCTGCAAATTCGCAGTCAGCCTGTCACGCGTGGGCGATGGCGCCAACAATAAATCGGCACACTCTCGCGTCAGCGCATCACTGGGGCCGCGATTCAAACGTACAGGCAGCACTATCGCTCGCAACAGCCAAGCCAGCGGACGCTTTGGCAAATTCGCCAGCACCTGGTCAAAGCGGGTTTCCAAACGCGCGCAACCGTCCTCCATGCACCACTGCACCAACGGCAGATCCGCGTGGCAGCGTCCTTCGTCCTCCCAGCGTTTGAGCACAGCCGACAGCAAATACAGCTCCGCCAGGATATCCCCCAAGCGGGCCGACAGCATTTCACGGCGCTTCAGCGCGCCGCCCAAGGTGCCCATCGCGACATCCGCGACCAGGGCAAATGCCGAGGCATAGCGGCCCAGCCTGCGGTATTGCCGCGCAATCGGCCCGCTCGATGGCGCGCGTGCCAACACACCGCCCGTCCAGGCGCGTCCCCACGCACGCAAGCCGTTCTTGGCACTGTGCCCGAGATGACGCCAGAACACGTCATGAAAGATCTGCAGCCCACGCTCATCATCCTCATCCCCCAATGCCAGGACCTCCTGCATCAAGTAAGGATGTGCTCGAATCGCGCCTTGGCCGAAAATGATCAGGCAGCGCGTCAAGATATTGGCGCCTTCTACCGTAATAGCGATAGGCAATGCTCGATACAACGAGCCCAAGTAATTCGATGGTCCATCGATGACGGCCTTGCCGCCATGCACATCCATCGCATCGTTCACCGCCTCGCGCATACGTTCAGTGGCGTGGTACTTCATGATCGCCGATACCACCGCTGGCTTATGCCCTTGATTCAACGCCGCGCACGTCAAGCGGCGCGCCGCCTCGACCAGGTAGGCATTGCCCGCCAGACGGCCCAACTTTTCCTGCACGCCTTCAAAGCGGCCGACCGCAATACCGAACTGCTGACGCACACGTGCATACATACCCGTCACGTGCGCGCTGTACACCGCCGCTGCCGCCGACAGCGAAGGCAGCGAAATCCCGCGCCCTGCCGCCAACGCACTCATCAGCATCTGCCAGCCATGGCCAGCCTTTTCCGTTCCGCCGATCAACGCATCCAGCGGCACAAAAACATCCTCACCCTGATTCGGACCATTTTGAAATACCTGCATGGAAGGCAAATGGCGGCGTCCTATCGTGATCCCGGGCGTATTCGTCGGCACCAACGCCACCGAAATCCCCACATCCACAGCACCACCCAGCAAGCCATCCGGGTCCTGCAGCTTGAATGCCAGGCCCAGGACCGTCGCAATCGGTCCCAGCGTGATGTATCGCTTGTGCCAATTCAGACGAATCCCTAATACCTCTTGGCCGTCTACCATTTGACGGCACACAACACCGGTATCGACCATCGACGCAGCATCCGAGCCCGCCTCGGGACTCGTCAGGCCAAAGCACGGCACCTCGGTCCCGTCCGCCAGGCGCGGCAGCCAATAATCGCGTTGCTCGGGCGTACCGAACTGCAGCAACAGCTCTCCTGGCCCCAGCGAATTGGGCACCATCACCGTCACGCCCGCGGTAATGGAATACGCGGAAATACGCCGCACGACTTCCGAATGCGCATAGGGGGAGAACCCCAATCCTCCGTAGGAGGCCGGAATGATCATGCCAAAGAAACGCTGCTCGCGCATGAACTGCCAGACAGCCTCAGGCAGATCCCCCTGGTGCCAGGTGATATCCCACTCATCCAGCATCGCGCACAACTGGGCCACCGGGCCACCCAGAAACTGTTGTTCGGCAGCGGTCAAGGTTGCCTGCGGCACGGCGAGCAACTTGTTCCAGTCAGGATCCCCGGTAAACAGATCCGCGTCCCACCAGACATCTCCCGCCTCGATGGCCTCTCGCTCCGTGTCGGACAGGCCGGGCATGGCCTTGCGAGCCCAGCGGTAGGCAGGTTCAGAAATACGGCGACGGCGCCAGGCGTTGAAATCCATATGCAACCTTGTATAGAAGTGCGCGTACGTAACCAAGTTAACAGAATTGCCGGTCTGCGGCATCCCCGAGACCTGCCAAGTCTGCGACAATGAGCCTCGCCGCGAACGGCTTTTTCCACGCTGCTCTTGCCTTTTGTCATGCTCAATAAACTCTGGTTGGGATTCTTTCTTGCTGCTGCGGCGGCCGCCTCGTACCGTTGGCTGGTCATCGGCGACGCCGAGGTCTTCCGCCAGATCGTGGTCAGTCTGTTCGATATGGCGCGCGTCTCGGTCGAAGTCATGGTGCTGTTATTCGGCACCCTGACGCTATGGCTGGGCTTCCTGCGCATTGCCGAGTCCGCCGGTCTGGTCGAAAAGCTCGCGACGCTGCTCGGTCCGCTGTTTGCCCGCTTGATGCCCGAGGTCCCGCGCGGTCACCCTGCCATTGGCCTGATCACGCTGAACTTCGCCGCCAACGGCCTGGGCCTGGACAATGCCGCCACCCCGATCGGCCTGCGCGCGATGCGCGAGCTGCAAACACTGAATCCAAAACCAGACACCGCCACCAACGCGCAAATCCTGTTCCTGGTGCTCAATGCCTCATCATTGACGCTGCTGCCGGTCACGCTATTCATGTTCCGCGCTCAACAGGGTGCGGCGGACCCGACGCTGGTCTTCCTGCCGATCCTGCTGGCCACCAGCGCCTCGACCATCGCCGGCTTGCTTGCCGTCGCCCTGTGCCAACGGCTGAAGCTCTACGACCCCGTCTCCCTAGCCTGGTTAGGTGGCGCAGCGTTATTGCTGGGTGGCTTTATGGCGCTGCTGGCCAGCATGTCGGCCGCCGCCATTGCCAGCTTGTCCTCGTTATTGGGAAACCTGATGCTGTTCGGCGTATTGCTGGCGTTCCTCATCGTCGGTGCCTGCAAACGCGTCCCGGTATACGAAACCTTTATCGCCGGAGCCAAGGAAGGCTTTGACGTCGCTAAAAGCCTCCTGCCCTATCTGGTCGCAATGCTCTGCGCAGTCGGCGTATTACGTGCCTCGGGTGCTCTCGACATCGTCCTGGACGGTATCCGCTGGCTGGCACATGCGGCAGGCTGGGACACCCGGTTCGTCGATGCGCTGCCCACTGCACTGGTCAAGCCCTTCTCCGGCAGCGCCGCGCGCGCCATGATGCTGGAGACCATGACACACTTCGGGGTGGACAGTTTTCCTGCCCTGCTCGCTGCCGTCATGCAGGGCAGTACCGAGACTACCTTCTACGTCCTGGCCGTCTATTTCGGCTCCGTCGGCATCCTGCGTGCCCGGCATGCCGTCGGGTGCGCACTGATTGCCGATTTGGCGGGGGTGCTCGCCTCGATTGCGGTGTGTTATTGGTTCTTTGGTTGACTGGTTTGGAATCAAGCGTCATCGATAGGCGGATGTCATGGCTGTGAAAGCGTTCCTGCCGGGGGCCTGAAAGCCGCACCGGCCCTATCGCAACGGCTCGGCGCAAGACCAGGCGCCGAGGTCCCCTTCGGGGACTACCCGTCGCTCAACGGGCCGGTGCGGCTTTCAGGCCCCCGGCAGGAACTCACAGTCGTGACATGCATAGGATGCTGATTGCGATGACCAGAGATACCGCCGTCGTATCATCAACACACAACCACCGGTTCAACAAACGATGATGCCACCATCATCAACACACGACCGCCGGTCCAACAAACGATGATGCCGCCATCATCAACGCCCGACACCGCAGACACATCCGTAATGAGTCATTAACGCGAGCCGGCGTCCGCCGTGTAAAAGGGGCACCGGGCCGTTGAGCCGCGATTTAGCCCGCGCAGCGGGCCGAGGCCCCTGCTCATGGGCCGAGTCGCGGCGATAGGCCCGGTGCCCCTTTTACACGGCGGACGCCGGCGCCTAAAGAACCCAATACTACGCATGCAGTAAACACCCCTGCATGCAAAAACATGCGCACCAGAAAAACGTTACTCGACGACCAAAATCTTCATCCCATTCGTCCCCCCACTATCCCGATAGGAATCCCCCTTCGTCAGGATCACCCAATCCCCCACCTGCACACGCCCCCGCTTTTTCAGCTCACCAATCGCCGCATCACTCAACTCCGCCGGATCATAGGCTGAAGGATCAAACGGCACCGTATAAACCCCCCGGAACATCGCCGCACGATGCTGCGTCTGGCTATGCGGGCTATAGCAATAAATCGGCACCCCAGAGCGAATCCGCGACATGATCAACGGCGTATGCCCGCTTTCGGTCAACGCAATGATCGCCTTGACTCCGGGAAAATGATTCGCCGCATACATCGCCGCCAACGCGATCGTCTCATCGCAGCGCGTAAACGTCTCGCCCAGACGGTGATGCGAGTGCGTACTGGTAGGATGCTTCTCCGCACCTAAACACACGCGCGCCATCGCCTGCACCGCCTCGACCGGATACTGTCCCGACGCACTCTCGGCCGACAACATCACTGCATCCGTGTAATCCAGCACCGCATTCGCGACGTCGGAGACCTCTGCCCGCGTCGGCAATGGACTGGAGATCATCGACTCCATCATTTGCGTCGCAGTGATCACGACCTTGTTCAAGGTACGCGCATGTTGAATGATGCGTTTCTGAATGCCCACCAATTCAGCGTCACCCACCTCGACACCCAAATCACCGCGCGCGACCATGACACCATCGCTGGCGCGGATCAAGGCATCGAGCGCCTCGTCATCCACGACCGCCTCGGCGCGTTCGATTTTGGCGACGATCCAGGCGTCGCTGCCAGCTTCGCGCAACAGTTGCCGCGCCTCGTCGATATCGCTGCCATAACGCGGAAACGACACTGCAACGTATTCCAGTTCGAGCTCGGCTGCGACCAGGATGTCGGCGCGGTCTTTGTCGGTCAGGCTCGGCGCAGACAAGCCGCCGCCACGCCGATTGATGCCCTTGTTGTTTGACAACGGGCCACCGACCGTCACCGTCGTATGCACCGCGTCTTCAATGATGCGGTCAACCACCAACACCACGCGCCCATCATCGAGCAACAGTTCATCGCCCGCCTTGCAGTCCTGAACCAGCTCGGGGTAGTCAATGCCCACGATAGAGGCATCACCCGCGTCTTTGGGATGGCTGTTCGACAACACGAATTTGTCGCCGACATGCAGCACGATTTGCTTATCAGTGAATCGCGCAATGCGAATTTTGGGGCCCTGCAGATCGCCCATCAGAGCGACATAGCGGCCTTGTTTAGCGGCGACCTCTCGAACCAGACGCGCGCGTTCGCGATGATCGTCGGCAGTGCCGTGCGAGAAATTCAGACGAGCCACGTCAACACCCGCACGCACCAGGGCTTCCAGTTGCTCGGGCGTCGATGTAGCCGGCCCCAGCGTGGCGACAATTTTGGTGCGGCGCAATACGGACATGAATCACCTCTCTCGCAAAATGATGAGTGCATTATGGTACGACGCCGCTGTGAATTGCGGGTGGTACACGGATACAGCAGACTTCGGCGCCTGCACGAGTATTATTAACGTCTTTCGTTGCCAGCGCACCACCACGATCAACACTTATTTTGCCGACCTCGACTATCGTGAAAATCGTTATCGCTCCTGATTCGTTCAAAGAAAGTCTCTCCGCCCCCGACGCGGCTGCCGCCATCGCGCGTGGCATCAAACAAGCGTATCCTGATGCGCATACTGTCTGCGTGCCCATGGCCGATGGCGGTGAAGGTACTGTCGAGGCAGTCCTGGCAGCGACGGGTGGGCAGTGGCGCACGACCACAGTGACCGGCGCGCTGGGCGAATCGCTGGATGCGCCCTGGGGCTGGCTGGATGATGCAACGGCCGTGATCGAAATGGCTGCCGCAGCCGGGTTGGAGCAAACACCCGCCGCGCAACGCGATCCGCTGCGCGCAAGCAGCGGCGGCGTGGGCGAGATCATCCGCGCGGCATTGGATGCGGGCGCGCGGCGTATCATCCTCGGCCTGGGTGGGTCCTCGACCAACGACGGCGGGGCGGGCTTGCTGGCCGCATTGGGCGTGCGCTTTCTGGACAAGTCAGGCAAGGACCTGCCGCCGGGCGGCGCTGCGCTGGCCGAGCTGGATCGCATCGATATACAGGGACTGGACCCGCGCCTCGCGCAGATCCAACTCGACATCGCCTCTGACGTCGACAATCCGCTGTGCGGCCCGCACGGCGCTTCACACATCTTTGGCCCTCAAAAGGGCGCGACACCGGAGCAAGTGACCTTGCTGGATAACAGCCTGAGCCATTTTGCTGATATCTGCGCGCGCGACCTGGGACGCGATATGCGTGATGAGCCAGGATCGGGTGCGGCCGGCGGATTGGGCTTTGCCGCGCATGCGTTTCTCAATGCACGCTTTCGCCCGGGGGTAGAAGTCGTCGCAGAGCTAGGCAAGCTCGCGCAAGCCATGGAAGGCGCCACGCTGGCCTTTACCGGCGAGGGCCGGATGGATGCACAGACTTTACGCGGCAAGACGCCTGCTGGCGTCGCACGTATCGCGCAACACGCCGGCGTGCCCGTCGTCGCGCTGGCGGGCTCGCTGGGCGAAGGCTATGAAAAATTGCATGCAGGCGGCATTACGGCCGCATTCAGTCTGGCGCCAGGCCCCGTCACGCTGCAACAGGCTTGCGAAAACGCCGCGCAATACCTGTGCGACCGTGCGCGCGATGTCACTCAGCTGTGGGTAGCCGCCAGCAAACGCATGCTGTAGCCGCAGCGGCCAGCTCCGCCTTAGACAGCGACAGCCCCGGCCTCGACCAATGCGTCCGTCATCCGGATGAATTTTTCGACGGAGATTTCTTCCGCACGTGCGGTCGGGGCGATCTCGAGCGAATCCCACGGCACGAGGGCTGCCCAATCGCCCAGCGCGCGCCGCAGCATCTTGCGGCGTTGCGCAAAAGCGCGCGCCACGACTGTCTCCAACGCGGTCTCGCTGACGGGCCGCAAACGATTCGCAGGCAGGGGCACCATCCGCACCACAGCCGATACCACACGGGGCGGCGGATCAAAGGCCTCAGGTGGCACGTCGAAGAGCTTATCCATCCGATAGCGCGATTGCAGCATGACCGACAAACGTCCGTAATCCGCACTGCTCGGTGCCGCCACCATGCGGTCTATGACCTCACGCTGCAGCATGAAATGCTGGTCGCGCACGGTATCGGCTGCCGCCATCAGATGAAACAGCAAGGGGCTGGAAATGTTATAGGGCAGATTGCCCACCACTCGCAGCCCTGCCCCCAGGCTGGAAAAATCCACGGTCAAGGCATCTGCCTCGACCACGGTCAATCGCTCTGCAGAATGCTGATTGCGCAGACGGGCCGCCAGATCGCGATCGATCTCGACCACGGTCAGATGCTTCAGGCTGCGTAACAGGGGTTGCGTCAGCGCGGACAAGCCCGGCCCGATTTCTACGATGTGATCATCCGGTGCGGGCGCAATCGCCCGCACAATACCTTCGATCACACTATCGTCGGTCAGAAAGTGTTGTCCGAAACGCTTGCGCGCCTGGTGCTTACTCATGAATGCACTCGCTGCGCTTAACGATTGTTCTGGTCAATACTCAGCTGCTTTTCGAGGCGGTTGTCGATATATGCGCCATTGCGCAACTGCTCCACCCAGTCTTCGAACGCAGGCTCGGCACGGCGTTCGAACAGGATCTGGCGCGCTTGCATGCGCTGCAGCTCATCGCTGACGTCATGCTCGCGGCGTTCCTCGACCTGGATCAAATGCCAACCAAATGGCGACAGCACAGGCTCGCTGATGCCACCTACTGCCAGGGCATTCATCGCTTGTTCAAATGCAGGCACCATCTCGCCAGGATTCACCCAGCCCAGATCGCCGCCTTGCGGAGCATTGTTATCCTCGGAATACTGACGAGCCATATCGGCAAACGATGCACCGCCATTGATCACCCGCTGGCGAATCTGCTCCAGACGTTGGCGCGCCTGGTCGTCAGTCATCACCGCGGAGGTTTTGACCAGAATGTGGCGTGCATGCGTTTGCGTGACCTGTACCGGCCCTTGGTTCGCAGGCATCCCCTGTCCTGGGTGAGGCGCAACGGCCGGCGCGGGAGGCGCAGCAGGGCGCGCTGGTTGCGCAGGCGCCGCGGCAGAGGCGCCGCCCGCACGATCCAGGACCTTCAGGATGTGGAAACCATTACCGCTCTGAATCACACCGCTGACTTGACCGGGTTGCAGGGACGCAACCGCCTTCACGAACAGGTCTGGCCAGCCGTCGATGGGGCGAGCGCCCATCACGCCGCCCTGCAGTGCCTCGGGGCCATCAGACGACTCGGCAGCCAGGCTGGCAAAATCAGCGCCCTGTTTCAGGCGCGCCAGAATGCTTTGCGCCTTGTTGCGCAGGGCAGCCACCTGGTCCGAGCTCGATCCCTCGGGAACGCGCACGAGAATCTGGCCCAGCGCAATTTGCTCGGGACCGGACTGTACACGGGTTTGCGGTGCAGGTTGTCCCGCGCCAGGGGCAGCTGCCCCTGCACGCGCTGCGGGATTATTCTGCTGGTCCTTCAGAAAAGCGTCGACCTCGGCATCGCTGACGATGATCTGCGAGTCGACCGCGCGCTGACGCAGGCGGTTCATCCGCAGGTCTTGAGCCAGTGACTTGCGATACTGATCCCACTTGATGCCGGATTTTTCGACTTCCACGCGCATATTCGGGACCGATATGCGATTACGTTCGGCGATGCCGGCAATGGCTTGATCGATCTGCGCATCGTTGACGCGTATCCCCAGACGGTCAGCCTCTTGGGTTTGTATCCGTTCAACGATCAGGCTTTGCAGTACCTGACGGCGCAGAATGTCTTGAGGAGGCACCTGAATGCCGCGACGCGTCAGGTCGGCGGTTGCATTTTTTGCGGCACTATCGACCTCGCGCAGCGTGATCACGTCCTTGTTGACGATCGCCGCAATGCCATCGACTGTCTGATCAGCTTGCTTGGCCGGCTGTGCTGCCGCCGGACCGGGCTTGGCGGACTGTGGCTTGGGCTGTGCATGGGCCACCGGCACCGACGCGCAAGCCGTCAAGACCAACAAGTTACCGGAGAGCCGGCGCAAAGTGTGCAAGCTACGCATCATTCATACCTTTCAAATGTCGTGCCCTGAGGCGTCTGTGGCGTCACAGACTGGTACCCGGGGATACTCTTGTTCAACAGGCTCATGGGATCTGTACCCAAAGAACCCAGACCCGTCAGCTCCAACTGGAAGAACAGGGCCGTGTTTGTGTCGGCTGCCGACACCGCATAGCGCTGGAAGACCACGCGCCCTGTCCAGCAGCAATCGCCCTTGTATTCGAGACCGGCAATGGCCTGGGTCACACGGGGCCCGCCTTTGTTCGACGAATCGTTTGCGGACGAGTCAGAGTTCAGCGAATAATCAATCCGGCCTACACCATACCAGCGCTCGGTAAAGGGCCACTGAAACGCCAGGCTGATCTGGTTCTGCCCTTGCGGTTGATAGATCGAATTCACCGTGGGATCACGCTGATATCGATATGACAACGCCACAGATGTCAAACGCTGCGGCCGCCAGCGGGCACTGACCAGGCCGCGAGACCAGTTGCCCTCGTAGGGGTCGAACTGCGCAGCGACTTCGGTACTGAGCGTATCGGTCAACGCGGCACTCGCCGCCACCAGGAAATCGGAACGCACGTTGCGGTCTTCGCGGGGCGTTTCGAGCGGCAATGTAACGCGCTGGTCTTCGAAATACAGACGCTGCCCAGCCGACAACGATAGCCGCTCGAACCCCGTGTTCGCATCCAGCCAACGCGTCGTCAATGCGGCCGTCAACTGGTTGGCATTGGAGATACGATCCCAGCCACCGGTATAGATGTTTTCCGAGAACGCCTGTTCAAAGCTGAAATCCGCCAGCGTCGTGTCATACACAGGCAACTTGGATTGGTCGCGGTATGGCACGCGCAGGTAATACAACCGCGGCTCCAGCGTCTGCACGGACGCATTGCCAAACAGCGTCGTATCACGTTCAAACACCATGCCGGCATCAAGCGAAATGATCGGCAGGGTGCGCGACGCATTGCGCTGGTCACTACCCGTCCCATACGTTGTCCCGTACGATGCCGGGTCATACCAGTCAGTGTGGTACTGCGTATAGTGCAGACCGACCTTGGGAATAATGAACCAGCCGGGACGCTGAATCGGATATGACGCCGTCAAATAAGACTGCAGCCGATCACCGTCCGGTCCCTGACGTACCCCCCTCAACAGCGGACGCTGAAAACGCACGGCAGTCGAGGTCCACTCCAGGTCAACGCCCCCGAGATCGTAACGCGCACCCTTTAAATACAGTTCCGGCAGCTTGTTCAAGGGTGGCGACAGCAGGTCATCCTCATCCTGCAGCGTCTGGTATTTATAGACCTGCGCGTAGGCCTGCCAGTAGTTATTACCCCAGCCGACCTTGCCACGTTGCGGCAGGTACGTCGTCGATGCCTCGTTCAATCCCAGCGTCGAAAAGTCGCGGAAATAGTCGTCATCGGACGCCTTGGCGTAATCCCAATCGTAGTAGAACCCGCCACCGAGCAACTGCTGGTGCCGCGAGCGGAACATCCAGCGCCGCTCGCCGGTTTGATTGTCGCTAGACATGTACGTCCCGACCATATTGCCCGCATACGTGCTGCCCATGTAGCGGAATTCCCCACCCAATTGGGGACCACGCTTGCTCAGATAGCGCGGCTGCAGGGTCAGATCGTAGTTGGGCGCCAGGTTGAAGTAATACGGCACCGACAGATCCACGCCGCTATTACTGGTGATCCCATACGTCGGGATCAGAAAACCGGACTTGCGTTCTTTTTTGACCGGAAAGGTCAAATAGGGCGAAGCCAGCAAGGGCACGCCCTTGAAATACAGCACCCCATTGCGGGCAACGCCTTCGTTTTCATCGAAATCCAGATCGACGCCATCGGCCTCGATGTACCACGACGGATCGGCGCAAGGACAACCGCTGTACCGCACGGTCGTCAACCGCATCTGCGACCGGCTGAATATCTCGGCGTGCTCTGCCCGGGCGGCACCGCCATTTGCCCCGATCCAGAAATTCGGCGAATCGATTTCGCCGCTATCGGTATCCACGTTGAACTGCGCGGCCGGGCCTGTCACCAGCGTCCCATCGCGCATCATCCGCACATTGCCCTGCAGGTTCGTCTCGCCCGTAGCGTTGCGATAGTCGATCTGATCGCCTTTGACGACACCATCAATACGACGCACCTCGGAATGCCCGGTCAAGGTCACATTGCTATCCGCGTTGCCCTCGATCTGGTCGGCCTGCAAATACGAGGCCACATCGTCCTCGGGGACGCGATGAATACGCAGCCCTGGCGACGTGCGCAACTGAGGCGCTACCTGCAGCCTGGACGACGCCCCGGATTCCGTCTGGGTGGACGAAAGCGTGCCCTGGCTGCCCTGGGCATGGACGGCGCCCGCCAAGCTGACAGCAGAGAGGATCAACCACCTGACCATATGCACCGTGAACGTAAACCTTTTTGACAGAAAACACCCGCCCCGGTACAAACCGGCCCGTGGCGGTGATGACCCGACCACGCCAAGCATGAAGACATGCCTGTCAACGGGAACGACCCGGTATTATAGAGAAGCTGGGCGCAACATCCGTCACAGGAAGCGCCCGGTACGAAACCAAACCATACCGCATTACGAGACGGCCCTCTTGAGCACCGACCACGATTCCCGTTTGACCCAGGTCCAGACTTGGCTGAATACCCTGCCCGCTGACTTGGCCCTGGCTCCTGAAACCCTGCAACCGGCTTCCAGCGACGCCAGCTTCAGGCGCTATTTTCGCCTGAGTGCGAGCGAGCGTACGGTCATCGTCATGGACGCCCCGCCGCCGCACGAAGACGTCCGCCCCTTTCTGCATGTGGGCGACTTGCTGCGAAAAACCGGACTGAATGTGCCTCAGATCCTGGCTCAAGACCCCGGCCAGGGTCTGCTGCTGCTGTCCGACCTGGGGCGCGACACGTACTACCAACGGATCCAGGCCGGTCTCAGCGACGATCAATTGCAGTCGCTCTACCGCGATGCCCTGGCTGCGCTCGTGCGCATGCAGCAGGCTGGCGTCGACGGCTTGCCCACCTACGACCGCCCCCGCCTGGCGGCTGAGCTCGAGCTTTTCCCGGAATGGTATGTCGGGCGGCATCATGGCGTACAGCTGGACGACAAAACTGCGGCGGCGCTCCAGCATATTTTCGGGTTGCTGTCAGACGCGAACGCTGCCCAGCGCCCCGTTTTGGTGCATCGCGACTTCCATTCCCCTAATCTGATGGTGTGCGACGACCCCGTCTACGGGCCCAACCCCGGGATTCTGGACTTCCAGGACGCCTTGGCGGGCCCCATCACCTACGACCTGGCCTCTCTGGTGACTGACGCCCGCACCACCTGGGAAGAACCCCAGCAGCTGGATTGGGCCGTGCGTTACTGGGAAATGGCGCGCGCTGCGGGACTGCCCGTCGACAGCGACTTTGCGGCTTTCCATCAGGCGTACGAATGGATGAGCCTGCAACGCAACCTGCGCATTCTAGGTGTGTTTGCCCGCCTGAATCATCGCGACGGCAAACCGTCCTATCTGGCGCACATGCCCCGCGTGAACGCCTATGTCCGCCAGGTCGCGCAGCGCTATGGGGTATTCACGCCCCTGCTGCGCCTGCTGGACCGGCTCGATAATCGTGAAGCCCAAGTCGGGTATACCTTCTGATGCGCGCCATGATCCTGGCGGCCGGGCGTGGCGAACGCATGCGGCCGCTGACCGACCACACGCCCAAACCCCTGCTGCCCGCCGGGGGCAAACCGCTCATCGTCTGGCATCTGGAACGCCTCGCCGCTGTGGGGATTCGCGAGATCGTCATCAACCACGCCTGGCTGGGTGAGCAGTTGCCTGCACAGCTCGGCGACGGCAGCCGTTTCGGGGTGCAGATCGCTTATTCCCCCGAATCCCCTGCCGCCCTGGAGACGGCTGGCGGCATCGCCCAGGCGTTACCGCTCTTGGGCTCCGATCCGTTTCTGGTGGTCAATGGGGATATCTGGTGCGACTGGAATCCCGCTGAGGCAGAGGCGCGGCTGCGTGACATGCATCGTGCCGGCGCCGACGCCTGGCTATTGCTGGTAGATAATCCCGAGCACCATCCCCAGGGCGATTTCATCTTGTCCGCACAAGGCATAGTCCTCTCGGACCGCCCGCAGGCGACGAACAGCTCAGACGGTGACGCCAACACTTCTACCCTGCCGAAACTGACGTTCGCAGGCATCGGCCTCTACCGCCCAGCGCTATTCGCCGACCTGCCACCCGCGATGCCAGCGCCTCTGGGCCCTCTGTTGCGGGCCGCCATGGCGCGTGATGCCGTACTGGGCACTCATCATCGCGGCGCATGGACCGACGTCGGAACGCCTCAGCGGCTCGAGACGCTCGATGCGCTGCTCAAGAGTAGGCAGAGGCAATAAAGCAAAATATTTCCAAGCGGTGCATAGGCAACTGGATTTGTCTGACGTAACCTAAGCGCCGATACAAACGTTATTCTTTACGGTTTTTGGCCGGTGTGAACCGGTAACACACGCACACAAGGTTTTAAGTATGGGGATGTTCGGACGCTCGCAACGAGCTGCTTTCAAACCGTCGGTTTATCAGCCCAGCAAGCGGGCCCGCCGCATGCCGCGCTGGCTCGGCGTGCTATTGGTCGGGGTCGGTTTGGGCGCGGGCGGCTTATTGTTTTTGCAGGCCAATTATGGGCCGCCACGCCTGACAGCCGAGGAATCCGAGCAACTGCAGTCCGAACTGAATACGGCCAACGCCGACCGGCAACGCTTGCGGGCTCAACTGAATGAGACCACCAACCAGCGTGACGCCAGCCAATCGACCGAGGCACAAGCCACCGCGGCCTTGGCAGAGGCCCGCACCCGGATGCAAAAGGCCGAACAAGATCTTTTGATTTTCCAGAATATCGTGCCCCCCGATCCCCGCGGCACAGACATCGGTGTGCGTGCGGGCTCCTTCAGCCGTGCTCCCGGCAAACTCAGCTACCAGGTCCTGCTGATGAAGGACAGCAAAGACGCTGAGTTCAAAGGCATATTGCGACTGACGGTACAGGGCGTCTATCGCAACGGACGCGCGGGTGCCATCGAGCTGGACCCCATCGATGTCACATTGGGACGCTATCAAGTTGCCCAGGGCACTGCAGCGCTGCCCGAAGGCTTTACGCCGAACGCCGTACGCATTCAAGTGCTCGATCCTTCCGAGCGCCAACAGGCGATGCGCTTGTATTACGTGCGCGGCTGAGGCCCTCCGCCTTACGCGACAATGGCGGGCCCACAGGGCCCGCCATTGATTGATACCCGTACTGCCTGCGGCGGAACTCACCGCCGGCAATGACAGGCTTACTGCTTCAGCGCATACAAATAAATTTCTACGCGGCGGTTTGCAGCACGGCCTTCGGCAGTGCCGTTATCAGCAATCGGATCGCGGGCCGCACGCCCTTCGATACTCATGCGATCTTGTGCCACACCCTTGCTGGCCAGATAAGACGTCACACTGCGCGCACGGTTATCCGACAGCGTCTGATTGTGGGCCGCCGACCCTGTGCTGTCGGTATGCCCCACCACCTTCGTACGCAACTCAGGATGCTGAGTCAATGCACGCGCCACGCTATCGAGCACCGGCAGCAAAGCCGGTTTCAACGCCGTCTTGTCAGTATCGAACGAGACATTGCTGGGGATATTGACCTTGAGGCTGCCATCGGGCATCTCCACCACATCGATACCGAGCGACGATGCTCCAGATTGCTGCACATCTTTCTTCACGCCAGACCAGTTGTATCCGATCAGCCCCCCTGCCACCGCACCAATACCCGCACCGATGGCCGCTCCCTTACCGTGGCCGATCAACGCCCCGATACCCGCCCCAGCAGCAGCGCCGGCACCCGTGCCGATCGCTGTATTGGTTTGCTGTTGAGTCGCGCAGCCCGCCACCAGCAACGTGGCGGCGGCTAATGCCGCGATACGAGGAAATGTTCTTTTTGCTTGCATGACAGCCTCCAATAGCGCAACGATGGCGCAGATAGACATTGCCGGGCAACCGGCCAGATGATGCTAACAAGGCGCCTTCTGCCGACTGCAACTTTTTGTACCAGATGCGGCGCCAATTGCAAAGCATGTCGCATAAAGTTTGCCAAACCGTTTCAGCTGCCTTGCAACGAATCGCCACGATTGCAACCGAGAGCAGGCGTTTACACCCGATCAATAACGGGGAGTACAACCATTGGGGCTAACACCGATATCAACGGTTGCGCCTTTTAATTAGCATGGGTTGTATCTTTATGGGTTTGGTGCAACCAGGTTTTTCCAACGGGTTTGCAGTAGGCCACTTAAAACAGGTAAGTGAATTGCAAACCACCGCTCGCGCCGACGTGCGCATTGCCTCTCCTGCGGCTCCCGGCCGCAAATCACGAGCACCGTGGGCAACCTGGCTCCATCGCATTTTCGTGGTCTTGATGTACCTTTTCATGCTCAGCCCCCTGATTTTTGTAGTGTGGCTCAGCTTCTTCAAAGACGCCATTCTGTATTTCCCGCCATCGGGTTATACCTTGTCCTGGTACCACAAGGCCGTCACGGACTCTGCCTTCGTCAATGGCTTCATCACCAGTCTGCAAGTCGCGATCATTGCCTCGCTCTGCGGTGTGACACTGGGTGTGGCCGCATCGCTGGGCATCATCCGGTATGCATTCAAGGGCAGTAATGCGATCAATACACTGCTGCTGTCGCCATTGCTGGTTCCCGGCATCGTCGCTGGCGTAGCCATCTATCTCGCGTACTTACAGGTCGAGAACATTCTGGACATGGATGTGGTGGGCACCTATGGCGGGCTGGTGCTCGCGCACATTTGCCTGACCATCCCGTGGACGGTGCGCCTGGTCTCGGCCAGCATGCATGGCCTGGATCCGTCCATCGTCGAGGCCGCGCGCAACCTGGGCGCCAGCCCGCGAACCGCGTTCTGGCGCGTCACGCTGCCCATGCTGCGTCCTGCCATCGTCGCCGCGTCGCTCTTCAGTTTTGTCGTCTCGTTCGAAAACCTCGAACTCTCGCTTTCGTTGGTAGGCCCCGGTCGCACCACGCTTCCCATTGCGATCATGCAGTATCTGGAATTCAACCTTGACCCGACCATTGCGGCGGTGTCCGCGATCCAGATTCTGCTGTTGGGCATCGTCATGCTGGTGACCGATCGCTTCGTCAAACTCAGTCAGGTGGTTTAGAAATAATGGCAAAGGTCTCTATTGAGCGGCTTAAAAAGACGTTCGGTTCTGCCGTCGCAGTCTCGGATTTTTCCCTCGACATCGCTGATGGTGAACTGGTTGCCTTTCTGGGCCCCAGCGGCTGCGGCAAGACCACCACGCTACGCATGATCGCAGGTTTTATCGAGCCTACCGCGGGCACCATCCGCATCGGCGACGATGATGTCACACATATGCCGGTGCACAAACGCAATACCGGCATGGTGTTCCAGCGCTACGCGCTGTTCCCGCACATGACCGTCAGCCAGAACGTCATGTTCGGTCTCGAAATGCATAAGGTCGAAGCCGCCGAGCGCGACAAGCGCATGCGCGCCGCGCTGGACATGGTGCGCATGTCCCAGTTCCACGACCGCTATCCGCGCCAACTGTCCGGCGGACAACAACAGCGTGTGGCCATCGCCCGCGCCCTGGCCATACAGCCGCGCGTATTTCTGCTCGATGAGCCGCTCTCCAATCTCGATGCCAAACTGCGTCTCGAAGTGCGCGAAGAAATCCGCGAACTGCAACGCAATCTGGGTCTCACCACGATATTCGTCACGCACGACCAAGAAGAAGCCCTGGCCATCGCCGACCGCATGGCCATCATGTACGACGGCAAAGTGCAGCAAATCGGGGCGCCCGAGGCGCTATACGAACGTCCGGCCAATCTGTTCGTGGCCGACTTCCTCGGCAAGATGAACTTCTTCGAGGGCGCGATCACCGAGGCCGGCAAATTCCGGACCACCAGTCAACGCGAGATCGCTATCATCGGCGCGGATCGCGGCATCAAGAAAGTCGGCGTGCGCCCCGAACGCGTCACCCTATCGGCCGAACCCCAAGGGCCCAACGCCCTCGCCGGTGTTATTGATACCGCCATCTATCTGGGCTCCATCATCGACGTCCGTCTACGCCTGGACTCGGGAGAATCTGTCAGCGCACAAATCTCCAACCGAGGCGGCGAGCATATTCAGCACCTGTCCGAGGGTGCACGCATGCATGCGTGCTTTGACCCGGCAGATTGCGTGCTGTTCAGCGAATAAGGCGGCACGACGACATGGATTCTGCTGAAAAAAGTGCTCGCCAAGGCCGGCGCATGGGCGCCAGCCTGGCGTTTCCCGCATCGATCATGGTATTGATCGTGATGCTGGTGCCTATCCTCATGCTGTTTCGCTACAGCTTCAATCATTTCGACAACGGGATGATGGTCGAAGGCTTCACGCTGGACAGTTACCTGAAATTCTTTGGTGACCCGTACTACCGGGATGTCTTTCTGAACACGGTCTATGTCGCAGCCGTGTGTACGATCTTGTCATTGATCCTGGGCTTTCCGGTCGCATACTTTCTGGCCAAATCGCAAAGCCGCTACAAAAGCCTGTTCATCATCCTGCTGGTCTTTCCCCTGATGGTCGGCAACGTCGTGCGCGCTGCGGGTTGGATGATCATCTTGGGCAATGCGGGTTTCGTGAACTATTTTCTGCAATTATTCGGGTTCACAGACCAGCCGGTGCAAATGATGTACACGCCCTTTGCCGTCATTGTCGGCACAACAGGCGTGGTGCTGCCGTATTTCATTTTGACCTTGCAAAGCGTGCTCGAAGGCATCGATTTTTCAGTCGAAGAGGCGGCCCAAAGCCTCGGCGCCAATTTCTTCGTGAGCTTTTATCGCATCGTGCTGCCCATTGCCGCCCCGGGCGTCGCCGCTGGGACCGTGCTGGTTTTCATCCTGTGCATGAATGCCTACGCCACCCCCGTATTGTTGGGTGGTACGGGCATCACCATGATGGCCCCTGCGCTATACGACCAGATCACCAAGGCCGCAAACTGGCCATTCGGCGCCTCGCTGGCTCTGGTATTGGTCGTCGCAACGCTGGCCATGGCCACGCTTTCCAATTGGTTTATCCATCGCCGCTACGTCAAGACGATGGTGTCCTGATCATCCTCTTTGCCGAATTCTAGGAGTACCCCGATGTCTGCAGTGCTATTCAAGAACGGGAATTTGCTGGACCCCACGCAACCCGAACTACAAGAAGGCTATGACGTGCTCGTCGAAGACGGGTTGATCAAGGAAGTCTCCGACAAGCCTATCAGCGCTGCGTCTGCCCGCGTCATCGACGCCACTGGCAAGACCGTCATGCCCGGCCTGATCGATCTGCATGGCCACGTCATGGCCACGCAGCTCAACCTCAGCAGCCAGGGCGCGTTGCCCGACGCATTGGTGATGATGCGAGCCGTGCCCATCATGGCCGCCATGCTGCGCCGCGGTTTCACCACATTGCGCGATGCAGGTGGCGCAGGCTGGGGACTGAAATGCGCCGTCGAGGAAAACACCATCGTCGGCCCTCGCCTGTTCATTTCCGGCCGTGCGCTGAGCCAGACTGGCGGCCATGGCGATCCGCGTCAGCGCTCGGATCATTTGCGTCCCATGAGCTATTGCGGCTGTTGCTTCCGTGCCGGTGATATCGGCCGCGTCGTCGATGGCGTCGACAATCTGCGCCGCGCCGTACGCGAAGAATTCCAGATGGGCGCCGACCAGATCAAGATCATGGCGTCAGGTGGCGTGGCATCCCCCACCGACCCCATCGCCGCCTATGGCTATTCCGAAGAAGAAATCGCCGCGATCGTCGCCGAGGCCCGTGGCCGCCAGACCTATGTCATGGCGCATTCGTACACCGCCGAGGCTATCGAGCGCGCGGTGCGCAACGGCGTACGCACCATCGAGCACGGCAACCTGATCGACGAACCCGTAGCCAAATTGATGGCCGAAAAAGGCGCCTATGTGGTGCCCACCCTGGTCACCTACGAAGCGCTCGCCAACGAAGGCGCCTCATACGGCTTGCCTGCCGACAGCGTCGCCAAGATCGCGACGGTGCGCACCGCGGGCCTCGCTTCGCTCGAGCTATATAAACGCGCCGGCGTCAAAATGGGCTTTGGTTCGGACCTGCTCGGCCCATCACAACGCCTGCAAAGCGACGAGTTCCGCATACGCGCCGAGGTCCTGCCGAACTTCGACGTCCTGCAAAGCGCCACGCTGATCGGCGCCGAAATTCTGAACATGCAAGGCAAACTCGGCCAGCTCATCCCCGGCGCCATTGCCGACGTGCTGGTAGTCGATGGCAACCCCTACAAAGACATCAACTGCCTGCTCGGTCAAGGCGACCACATCCCGCTGGTCATGAAAGCCGGCCAGATCTATCACGACGAGCTCGCCGCCTGAACCCGATCAAAGGAATCCCATGTCCAAGCCTGACAATCCCTATATCAACTCCCAGCCCGGCGAGGAAATGGGAGACCTCAACGCCAGCAAAGGCTGGAAGCCTCCTGTTGCCGCCACCTCTCGCGATCGCGGAGAGGGCCCCTTTAAACGCCTCGTGCTGCGCGGCGCCACCATCATCGATGGCACCGGTGCGCCGCCATGGGGCCCCGTCGATATCGTCGTGGAAAACGAACGCATCGTCGCACTGATCGGCGTCGGTGCATCGCTGGATACGATCAATCCGGCACGCCGGCCTGCCCCTGGCGATCACGAGATCGACTGCCATGGCAAATTCGTCATGCCCGGCCTGATCGACTCGCATGCCCACATCGGCACGCCCTATCACTCCATGTGCGACGTCGAGCCGCCTGCGGACTACATCTACAAACTGTGGCTGGCGCACGGCGTCACGACGGTGCGCGAAATGGGCGGTCTGAATGGGCTGGGATATACCCTGCAGCAAAGAGAAGCCTCAGCCAAAAACGAGATCGCCGCGCCGCACATCCTGTCGTACGCCTATTTCCCCGCCGTCAATGATCGCGTCAAGACCATTCACACCCCCGACCAAGCGCGCGATTGGGTGCAACGCCTGAAGGCCCGCGGCGCCGATGGCATTAAATTTTTCGGCGCGCCGCCCACCATCATGCAGGCGGCGCTGGACGAGGCCGCCAAAGTCGGCCTGGGCTCTGGCTGCCATCATGCGCAAATGGCCGTGACACGCGTCAATTCGCTGAAGTCCGCCAAGTGGGGCCTGACCAGTTCCGAACACTATTACGGCCTGCCCGAAGCTCTCTTCGAAAACCAGGTCGTACAGAACTACCCCACCGACTACAACTACAACGACGAATACTTCCGTTTCGCGCTGGCGGGCCAGACGTTCAAACAAGCCGCCGCGCCAGGCAGCGCAAAATGGAACTCGGTGATGGAGCAGTTCCTGGAGCTGGGCCATACCTTTGTCCCCACCTTCAACATCTATGACGCCAACCGCGACCTGATGCGCGCGCGCCGCGCCGATTGGCATGACGAGTACACCTGGAAAGCCGTCTGGAAATATTTCCAGCCCCAACGCGGCGGCCACGGTTCCTACTGGTATCGCTGGAGCACGACCAACGAAATCGAATGGAAAGAAAACTATCGCCTGTGGATGCAGTTCATCAACGAGTACAAAAACCTCGGCGGCCGCGTCTGCGCCGGCAGCGATAGCGGCTTCATTTTCCAGATCTTTGGTTTCGGCTTGATCCGCGAACTGGAGCTGCTGCAGGAGGCCGGCTTCCACCCGCTGGAGGTCTTGCGCAGCGCCACGTCACAGGGCGCCGAGTTGCTCGGCGTCAACGAGGACCGCGGCTCTGTCGACATCGGCAAACGCGCCGACCTCCTGATCCTGCAGGAAAACCCGCTCGAGGATTTCAAACTGCTGTATGGCACGGGCGCGCTGCGCCTGAACGACGGCACCGGCCAGCCTGAATGGCGCCGCGCCCTGCAATACACCATCAAATCCGGCATCGTGTATGACGTAGACCAATTGCTCGCCGATGTACGCGCACTGGTCAACGATGGCTGGGGCGATGACAAAAATCGACCGCCTTATGTCCGCTGATCCTCACACCCTCGATACGGCGAGCTCCCGCCGTGATACGGCTCCTGCGACCAGCGGCGCACCCACTGCGTCGGCCCCCTCTGGCAGCGACTCGGCGTCTCGTCAGCACGGCGCCGTATCACGCGACAACGCGCCGATTGAACTCATCATTCTCGCGGGGTTTCTGGGCAGCGGTAAAACCTCGCTGCTGGTCGATCTCCTGCAAAGCGATGATCGCGGAGAAACCGGCGTCATCGTCAACGAGGCCGGTGAAATTGGCATCGACGGCGTGATTGTGGAAGACGGCTCGCAGAATTCCGTCACCATGCTGGCCAACGGCTGCGTATGTTGCTCGCTGCGCAGCAGCCTGGTCGACACCGTGATGTCTCTGCTTGACGCGCCACGGCCGGCAGGCCATGGGCCTCTCACACGCATTGTCCTGGAAACCAGCGGCCTGTCGCGGCCCGGCCCCATCATCGCATCGCTGGCAGATCCGCTGCTCAGGTCACGTGGATTGCGTATCTCGGTAGTCAGCACCTACGACTGCGAACGCGGCTTGCTCAATATCGAGTCCTTTGACGAGGCCGCAGCCCAACTCGCCGCCGCGCAGCGCATCGTTCTGACCAAAGTCGATCTCATCGCCGCGGAGACCATCGAAGATCACCTCAGCGCCATACGCGGTGTCAACCCACTGGCCCAGATCGTCGCCGATGCAGATCGTACCCAGGCCGTGCGGCAGGCGTTCACTACATCGCCATCCAGCGATCCGGTTGACCTCGCACTGCAGGCCTTGCTCTCATCTGAGACGCGTGCGCAAGCGCATCCCCGTATCCATGTGCTCAAAGGCACACGGCGGCAACCAGCCGAATGGGAAGATCTATCGATCTGGCTGGATGATCTGGCGGGTCTGTGCGGCGATCGCCTGTTGCGAGTCAAGGCAGTCTTCAACGCCATCGACTGCGACGAACCTATCCTGATCCAAAGTGTAGGCACGACGTTCGGCATGCCGCGCAGGATGACGCAACGTACCGGCACCGACGACATCTGCGTTGTGATCGCCCGCGATATCGATGCCGCGGACATCAACGCAGCCTTTCCAGATGCACCGGTCCTATTGACCACTGCTGTCGCTTCCCCTTTTTCCCAGCAGGACGCTCCATCCCTGCGCCATTTCCACAGAGGGCACCATGCATAAGCACAATCTCCATCGACGCGGTTTTATCAAACAGGCGGCAGGCCTGGCCATCGCGCCGGCCCTGCCTCTGATTCCTGGCATGGCACACGCCGCCTCCTCCAACGTCGTAGTAGGGACTTGGGGCGGTGATTACCAGAACCTGCTGCAGCAGTTCATCAGCCCCATCGTCAAAGCCCAAGGCGTGGATGTGGTCTTCGATACCGGCAACGCCACCGCGCGCAACACGAAGCTCAAAGCCGAGCGCAACTCGCGTCGCGGCTCCATGGACATCGCGCTGCTAGGCGACCTGGACATGTACGACGCCAGCACGGCTGGCGTACTCGAACCCGTGACCGCGGACAAGATCCCTAATCTCGCCAACGCGATCGACACCTTCAAGACCCCCTATTCCATTCCCCATATTTTCAGCGCCATGGTGCTGGTCTATAACAAAGACCTCGTCACCACGCCGCCGCACTCCTTCAAAGATGCGCTGGATCCCAAATACAAGGGTCGCGTCGGGTTCTCCGACATTCTCTTTAACTTCAATACGCTCTTTGTCGGCCTGGCAGAAGGTGGCGACGGCTCCAGCTTCGAGCCCGGCTACGCTTTCCTGAAAAAGCTCAAAGCCAACTCGCCCAAAGTCTTCCCGTCCAACGAAGCCGTCGCCGCTGCCTTCAAATCCGGAGAAATCTGGATCGCCTGCATGTGGAAAGCCCGCGCGCTGCAATGGAAAGAAGCCGGTTTGCCGCTGGAATTCGTCATCCCCGAAGAAGGCGCCATCCCCGTGACGTTCGAAGCCGCCGTGCCCAAAAACAGCCGCAACAAAGATGCGGCCTGGAAATACATGAACGCGCTGCTCGATCCCGCCGGCCAGGTGCATTTTGCCGACACCATGGGATATGCGCCGACGGTCAAGAACGCCTCGCTGCCGCCCGAACTCCAGGCATCCGTCGGCTTTACCAAAGAAGAACTCGCCCGCATTCACCCCTACGACCTGAAAGCCCTGGCCAGCCATCGCGCCGCCAGCCTGGATTTCTGGAACAAGGAATTTAAAGCCGGGCTGTAAAGCCCGATCATGTCGCTCCCTATTCGGGGGAGCGACGCCGCACGACCGATGAACATAACGTGCATCGGCCGTGCGGCGCCTCGGATTCGGGGCTGCTACGCGAACACCAATCAGTCATTCTCACCCAAGGGAACCACCATGGGACAAACTCCAGCACGCAAAATACCTGCCCCTAAAGCCATGATCGTTGCGCCGCAGCCCGAGGCGGTTTCCGCGGGGGCTGAGATTCTGCGCTCGGGCGGCTCGGCGCTGGACGCCGTGATTGCGTGCGCCATGGTGCAAGGCGTAGTCGATCCATTGATGTGTGGCATCGGCGGATTCGGCATGCTGCATATCTATGATCCGGCCACCGGTACGCGTAAAGTCTACGAGGGCTTTGGCGGCTGCCCCATCGACAGCCGTGCCGACATGTGGCAGGACATTGTCCTGGGTGAAACCACCGATGGCTTTGGGTTCATCGTCAAAGACTTCGTGAACGAAGCCGGCGTGCAGTCGGTCACTGCCCCTGGCATCCTCAAGGCCCTGTCCGCCGCGCATACGGAATTCGGCAACATGGCCTGGGGCGACCTTTTCGGGGCGGCTATCGACTGTGCTCGCGACGGATGGATCGTACGACCCCATGTCTACACCGTATTCACGCAGAACGAACGCAAATACGGCCGTATGAATTACGGTGAAAAACTCGCCCTCACGCCGGACGGACGCCGCATTTATCTGGAGCCGGATGGATCTTATAAAAAGCTAGGCTCCTATATCCGCAATCCGGACTTGGCTGCCACCTTGCAAACCCTCGCGCATGAAGGCGCCGAGAGTTTCTACACAGGCTCGCTGGCCGCGCACATCATCGACGACGTGCGCACCAACAATGGCCTGCTCTCGGCGGCGGACTTGGCGCAATTTCGCCTGCGCACCTCCGATCCTCTATCGGTCAACTATCGCGGCTGGCGCGTGGATATGCCCGCGCCTCCCGGCGGCGGTGTATTGGTGGGACAGATACTGCGCATGGCCGAGCAATTCGAGTTGCCTGCCCTGGGCCACAACTCGCCGCAATACATCCGCGTTCTCGCCGAAGCGATGAAAATCGCCCTGCGCGACAAAGAACAATTCATCGGCGATCCCGATTATTCCGACAATCCCATTGACCGCCTGCTGTCCGATGCCTATTGCCAGGAACAGGCCACATTCATCCGTTCGGGTGAAAAAGCCAACGTCGTCCGCCGCACGCCGGGGGAATCCAAACATACCACGCACGTCAGCGCCATCGATGCCAATGGCATGATCGTGTCGTTGACGCACACGCTGGGCAATCCATCCGGGTTCATCGTCAAGGAAACCGGCTTTATGATGAACGGCGCCATGAGCACCTTTGATCCCACGCCCGGCACACCGAACTCCATCGGGCCTGGCAGACGCCGTTACTCGTCCATGTGTCCCAGCATCATCTACGACGGCGAACAACCCGTATTCACGCTCGGCGCACCCGGTGCATCCTGGATCGGCCCCGCAGTCTCACAGGTCATTCTCAACGTACTCGAATGGGGTATGGGCGTTCAAGAAGCCATCATCGCCCCGCGCATCGTCGCCACCAGTAACGCCATCGACATTTCCAACCGCATTCCTGTTCACGTGCAAAAAGCGGTAGAGCAGTTCGGCTACGAAGTCCGCCGCAGTTACCTGAGCTACGCCTTTGCAGGCGTACATGGGATTACGCAGTTTGATGGCAAACTCGAGGGCGGTGCAGATCCGCAGCGGGACGGGTATGCGGAGGGCGTCGCGTAGTATTTACCAAGCGCGAGAGTTCAGTACCGCGAAAGGCGATTCAATCGCGGAGCACCTAAGGTCGGACAGAGCTCTCGGTAGTTGTTCTTAATGTAGCTGACGGCGAGTTTCCGCAGATTTGTCCTGTGGTTATACAGAATGTACAGCCTAATATCAGAGCCTACAGTGGGGCCGAAATGTTTGGCGATGATATCTTTGCCGAGCCGTTCCTGCTCTGAAGGCGGCCCTTCCGAAGAGGTCCTGGTACGCCACAGATAAAGCGCGTCACGTGCTTCGGCCATACGCGTATTTAAAGGCGATCCTTCGTAATCTCGTACAGCGGTAACGGTTTCAACGTGTACGCACTCCAATAGCGACGAGGAGACACGCTCAAGTTTGTCATCTCCGGCAAACCATTGCGCCATCGTGAGCCATTTCTCGTCGATGGGTGCTGACATCGTTGACGGCAACGCGTTGAAAGTTTCTGCGGTATCTTTATCAATGGAACCAATGGCACGGACAACAATGTCGGTATGCCCGGTGTTGTCGAGGATCTTTTTGAACTCCACCACCATAGCCAGTTTTTGATAAACCGAATCCCCAGACCTGGGATAGCCCAGTCTTTCCGAGAACAACCAATTCAGCGTAGACCGTATGTCCGCAATCGCTCTCGCATCTTGCAAATGCGGGTGCGTCAGCATGTCCATACTTTGCTGATACTCTGAATCGGAAAGATGCGCCAACGCATGCAAGAGCGGGCCGTTGGTAAAAACATAGAACGCCGAATTATCGGCAATCCATTGCTGGCCGACATCTTCGACGTATTTATAGTATTGAGGAGAAAACAGCCGTTCTGCCACAGAGGAGCCATGGATGGGACATCCATGATGATGCAGCGCTCCGCGCAGCTCATCCTCCACCATGCCCACCAGGATTTCTGATCTATCACGCATCGCTTGACCGAACGGGCTGCTGTTATTGACGGCTAGCCAGGTTTCTCGCTGCTTCGCCGTGGGTTCCGGATCCTTTCGGCAGGCGGTAAGGGCTACGCCAAGCAGCAAGCCCGTGACACACAAAATTAACAGTCTCTTCATCATGTTGTCTTGTTATTTGAACGCAGTGCGAGGCTAGCAAACGTTCTTATTTTTTGTGGAAAAGGGAACAGCTGTATTTCTGCCCCGTCGGCAGTAAACACATTGATTTTTTTAGCTAAATAGCAAGCGATGCCGTTCTCATGCCGATATTTAGAAAACTAAAAATAGGACCGGCCCGATAACTCGATCGATGCGGAATACTGAGTCGGGCCTGAGTCACCCTGTTTTTGTCCGTTCAGGTTTTCAGTTGTGGGCGGGTTGGATGACCTGCTGATGGGGGAACTCTATTGGACGTTTCAGTATTGGCAGGACGGGGATTGAGTGCTATTGGACGTCGAATCGGGGCAGTGACCGTATTGGCGCTTCACGGAGTCGGTCGGCCACCTGCGCGGCCGACACCGCTTCGTCAACCTCGTCGCTACGCTCCTTCGGTTTCCCTCGCTCGACTCCGAGGCGCGTCAACACGGTCACTGCCCCGCTTCGACTCACAGCATCTCTGATCCCCTCGTCGCTGGGACGGGTGGTCTACGTAGGCTTCGTAGGTGATGATTTCTGCAAAGACGAAGATCTTGCAGGGCGGCTATTCATTGGCGCCTACGGGCGCACCAATGAATAGCGTTCGTGATCGACATGCGAGGGCTTTGGCCTCGGTGGCAAACAGAAGATCTCTCGAGCAACGATTTCTCATAGGCCAACAGGAAATCGTCCATACCACGGCTTCGCGACATCCAAAGACGTGCAGCTAAACGACTGCATCTTTACCTCTTAAGACACGTCGAAGGCTTCGAGAATGAATGCTTCGACGCGCCGGAGGCCGTCTTTGGTCCCCATGAGTTCCAAGGCGCTCTTTCCCCTGAATTCGGTTCTATTCTCGTTCAACCAGATCAATATCTTGTCATTGTTTTGAACACAGCGGCGCAGCAGCGACAGGATTCGAGTCAGATGAATACCACGCACAAACGTTGAACTGCCGGCAGCGTTGTTCGATATGGTTTTGGGGGCTGCGAAGGTGGTTGGATAGCGTGCCGCGTAGTCTCCGGGACGAGACCCTCGGCAATAAGTGTTCTTATACTGGCTGCAGCCCCAGAACGGTTTCTTGGTATTGATCCAGACCATCGCATGTCCACAGATAGGGCAATTCGGTACTGCCTCTTTCGTATAGTCGCGCGCGCGAGGGGCCAGCGCGATGTACTCGACCAGTGCGGATGGTATTTCTCCTGCTACGTACCATACGCCTTGTTCGGCATCATATTTCGCGCCATTGGCTTCGGCGTATTTCCTATGTGCGATGGGGATCCAAAGGATCGTCTGTGTAGACACGCGGAGTCTCCTGATGTTGTTATGAGTCGGCCGCACCACACGCGGGAAAGCGTGATCTCTTTTTGCGTTCAGTTAAGGCACAAAGACGAATTGCATCCTGAGGCACGGCACGTGAGCTAAGTCAACGTGAATACAGGCTATTCCGCTCGGCGGGATTTGCAAATGGGGGGTTGACGGAGTCTTCGTTATTACCAGACTGATCCGACCGCCCATCTGAGGGTGCCCCGGAACATTTTCTGCAGAAATTCTGGTAATGCGACGTACAGATTATCTAAACCGTGCTGTTTAGGAGCCTCAACGAATTCTGATCCAAGGGTCTGGCGTTACGCGTCATTGCTTTTTTCAAACGGCTTTCTGTAAGTCTGTTTTTCTTCGAAGAACCCCCATATCGGGGAGACACCGAAATTCCACCCACTATCGTCGACTCAGACGGAAAGCTTAAGGCCTGGCGTGATGCATGCGAACCAGGAATCGGAACGCGGCTTAGTGTCAGTGTTACTCATCGATCGGTGAAATCACCAATCAACGACGCTATCTTTTAGAAAACACTTATGGAATACGTACAAAATCTGTCCACTGGCACGTCTACCGCATTGCCTGCAATGAGCGCACTCGCTGCGCCAGATACGGGCACCGAAACGATCAAGGCCGATCCAGAGGGATGCGATCTCGCTAGTAATGCTGATAGCGCTGACCAAGCCGTACCGCATCGAGCCGGCACACTCAGCTCGGACAAACTTGTTGCCGCGCACTTCGGGCAAAAGCGTAATCTGGCGGGATTGATGGAAATGGCCAGATCACAGAGCATCAGCCCAGGCCCGTTGATGGAAGCCGTTGTCAACATGCCTGGCCTAAGCCGCGAAGAACGTATCAGCGCGATTCGGACAATCGTTGATTCGGAGGAGGTTCCTGATCATGGTGAGTTTGCCTCAGATAGCGCGCTCTACGAGCAATTAGAGCAAAGCAATCTAGAGGCGGCGGAACTCATGATTGCAGGTGGTGTGGGCTGGAACCACGCGCTGTTCCTAGCTGGTTCCATTGATGATAAGCAGGCAATAAAAAACCTGCTCAAATGCGACGGCGTCCGATTCCATGCCGTCATGAATGTCTTGCTGTCTCGGATCTCTCATCCGGGTAGGGGTAATATCGCTTATTCGATGATCCAACACTATGCCCTAGAGCGACATTCATCCACATCGTTGAAAATCCGTGAGCTGAAAGGGCTATTAGAGACTAATTGGCTCTTCAGGGCCGCTGCTAAGACAATGCTGCAAAATGAGATACAGGCAGGCAATACCCATGCTGTCGCTATTTTGATGACAGCCGGTGTCAAGCTAGACGACATCAACGACCTGGATTGGCTAGCTGATCCTATGCGCACGACGGGCGCTCAACAACAGGTTGACGCTCACAGCAATCCCAGCAGCAATACGGTTAAACCGAGCAAGCAGTTTGTTTAACCAAACCGCACCTTTATCATCGTACCGTGTGTCATACGTTATGAGGAGACAAGTATCGAAAGATAGCTAGTCTCTAAGCTATCTGGATGACGTCGCTAGGAGAGACTAGCGACGTCATTGCGTGCTAACTTGAACGCTATGCAGCTGTGGCAGACTCTGAGCTTTCCTGCATTCTGACGAATGTCTGAGCGGCGCGGCAAGAGTTCTCTGATCTCGCTTTGACGTATTAATTTTTCGTCATATCTCTTGAATCCAACATATCTATGCTTTGGAATTTTTCTTTCAAAGCTATATGGGTCAGATTCGCACAAACGCTACATTGTTCGCAACGCCGTCTTGGCAGCCTGAACGACATCATCCCATTCAGGCTTTTCAATGTATTCCTTGTCCGTCAACTCAAGGCCATATTTACCAAAAACAAAATCTATTTTTTTCACAAGATCGGATATCGAAACGACTTCTTCATCATTTTTCAAAAACCATCCAAGCGTGGATCTCGGATCTCCCGCCAGATTCGTATCGTCATATAGGAAATGAATAGCGTAATTCAGCTCATCATGACCACCACCCGGCCGCTGATCATTGACCCAAGCTTTGTACTGATAGTCTTTATCCGCAAGTCCTTGCAGATAATCTATCAGTTCTTTTCGCATTGCTGGACATTTCAATCCGGAGAGTTCCAGGTCTTCCATTTTTGATACTCACTTAAAGGGATGTGTGCCTGCTCTGGACTATCTTTAATCGAGCCTTCTATTGGCTTTCCGTCCCGGCCAATAACTCTTCCATTAGAACGCACAATTACGTGATCTACTTGTTGAATAGGCTGACTTACTTCCGAATTACCCTTGTCGATACGTACACCATTACCTTGATTTTTGGGATCTTGCCAACGATAACCAACGCCTTTTTTATTTAACCCCACTTCCCATTCCTTTGGAAACCTATCGACAACACTCTGAGGAACACGCCAGTGCTCGCCGGTCCTCGTTAGCGTACTTAATTCTCTACCGTTTCCTCCCGAAACGTAGCCCGCGGGGCCCTGCTTCGTCTTTGCTGCTCCTGCCGCTTTGCCCCCTCCCGGCGTTGGTGGCGAGCTCACCCGCCCCGCTTTCCCTTCCATCGACGGCATCGCCGCGCCGAGCGCGATTCGGTCTTCCGGCGACAGGTCCTTGAGTTCATAGACGCCACCATTTTGTTTGGTCTTGATCGTCTCCAGCTTTTCGTCGAGTATGTGGGCGGTTCTTTCGTACTCGCGTGCGATCGCTCCATCACGCTCGGCCCATGCTTTTCCCTCGGCGAGGGCATGGTCACGCTCAGCTCGTAATGCCTCCCGCACCTTGGCCAAGTCTCCCGGGTTGGTAGCGTAATAATCCAGTGTGTCTGCCGCTTCGGCCTGTGCGCGAGTGACGCCGGTCAGGCTGCTCAAACTCTGCTTGCTCGCCCGCAGATGCTCCCACGCGGTGTCGTAGAGATCGCCTAAATTGACTGCGTCATAGAACTCGGCGAGATTGTCGTTATCGTGTAAGAAGCCGGCGAACTGCAGTTCGTTTTTATTGCTCTGATCGATCTGACCATCGAAGTACGCAAAACCGCTGCCCTGCAGCTCTGTCGCAATCTCTGCAAGGAACCCACGGGCGGTGGGATTTTCCGCGTAGTACTCGGCGGCACGGTCGTCGGTCTGGCGTTGCGCCTGCCCGGTGAGTTCTGCCTTTGCCTGCTCGATACTGATGTCTTGGCGTTTGGCATAGCGGTCGACGTGCTTGCGGATCAGCTCGCCTTCGTCAGGGTGCAGTTGACGGTTAAAGCGATCGGCCGCCGCCGCGCCGCCGGCTCCGCTGGTCCCGCCAACCAAACCGCCTGCCGTGCTGGCGACCACGTTGACAATGACCTTGGCCACGGTCTCTTTGGACCCCGCGGGCAGGCTCTGCACGGCCTGCTCGACCTGGTCGCGCACGAGGTTCGCGGTAATGTCGCCTGCGATGGTGCCCGCCACAGCGCCGCCGACATCGCCCGCGCCCAAGGCTGCACCCAGGCCTGCAACAGCGGCGTGCAGCGCGATACGTCCCGCGCCTTTTTCCGCCCACAGCTCCGGATTGTCTTTTTGGAGTTGGGCCGCCACATCCCCCGCGATCTGCATGCCGAGCTGCGCAAAGGCCTGCTGGAATTCCAGTTGCTCGCGGACCTGATTCTGGTCAAAGATCCGGTCTATACGGCCATTGGCGTTATCTGCGTGACGGTTCAAGCCCGCTGCGCTGTCTCGGCCGCTGGCGTTATCCGCACGCACCTCGATCGTGGCCGGTGCGATCGCCGCTTGCGTCGTACCAGAGGCCGTCCCACGCGCCGCGGCCAGACTCAAGCCCCCGGGCGGGCCGCCTACGATGGATCCTTGGTTCTCCAGAATATCGAAGACACCGGCCACGCCCACCGACATGCCCGTCGACGAGGCGCGATAAGCAGCCTTGTTCTCGATGTCCGTAAAACCCAGCGTCTCGGTCGCAAGATAGTTTTTGTCCGGTGCGGCACGGCTGGCAATCACGGCACCATCCAGTTGTGTGTGCGCACCGACCTCGATGTCGAACCCGCCCTCACCGGCATAAAGACCGGTCTGCTCGTTCACACTGTCGTAACGCGAGCGAGTCTTGCCCCGGTTGGCTCCCAGGTTCGCAGTCCCGGTCATCGACCCCACGCTGAAACTGCCGCCGGCGTTGACCTGCTGCTGCCTGGCATCGTAACGGTCCGAATCTTGTTGACTAACTATTTCCAGATTGCGTCGCGCCGACACCTCAATGTGATCGGCTCGGACCTGGGCACCGGCCAACACCGTGTCGCGGCCCGAGAGCATCACCACGTTGTCTTGCGCACTGATCTGCGTTTCCCGACGTTCAACGCCGTTGCCTTCGCCTCGACCACCGCCCTGATAGCCACTGGCAAAGACGTTGATGCCGCCACCGCCCTCAGAGACGCCCACACCGACACCGGCCTTCCAGCCGCTGTTATGGTTTTTGGTGATCTCGGTCGAGGTCTGCGTCACGCCCTGCAGGGTCAGATCATCCATGGCAGACAACAGGACATTTTTGCCAGCAATGTCGCTGCCTGCGACCGTGATGTGGCCGCCAGCCCGCGCAGCCTCGCCCTTCGCAACATCCGTAGCGCGATCTCTGGCGCCTTTCACATTGCCCCCTGCCGCGCTTGACGCCGCAATAGGCGAATCCGCAGCCGTCAGTTTGCCCTGCGCGCCTCGCTCACCATCGGCAACAATATTGACGTCGCCGCCCGCGATCACCGACGATCCGAACGCCGTTTCTTGCGTGCGTTTAGTCGTACTGCTCGCGCGGGTCGAGCCCGCACTGATCTGGATTTGTGCCTGAGTCTGGCCCTTCTTCGCCGCCTGCGCGTCGGTTCCAGCCTGACCGTCAGCACCGGACTGCTTGTTTGCGTCCTGGGCCGCCATCATCCGCCCCGCCTGCACGGCCTCGTACGCGGCCTGCCCCGCCTTGACGGCCGCCAACCGTCCGCTTTGTGCTCCGCTCGCTTCACGTATCGTGTGCTGGATCTGCTGCGCAGCACCCAGTACACCGCCCGCCACGCCGATGCTCAGGCCCGATTGTTCGAATTCGTGATGCTCCGCCTGATGCGCGTGGCCCATCCCCGCCACGATCTCTACGTTGCGCCCTTGCACCGTGATGTCGCCATGTTGGGCCAACAGGTTGCTGGCCTGCATGTAGATGTCTCCGGCGGCATCGAGGTTCAAATTCCCCTCGACGCTGCCGAGCGTGCTGGCCGCATAGCCTGTACTGTCTGTCTGAAACTTATCGGTGCGGACTTGCTTCTGGTAACCCGCACTGAAACCGCCGCCACTGCCGATGCCCTTCTTTCTGGTTCTTTCGTACTGATAAGTCTCGTAGTGTTCATCGGCCCCAGCAACATGAAGATCGCCCTCTACGGTGATCTGTATGTCCTGTTCTCCAACGAGGTTTGAGCCCACGACCTTCAAGTCCCGGCCCGCGACGACCTCCACCGTCTCGCCTGTCAAAGTGGACGCCTCGGCGCGTTCCCACGCAACAGCCTTGACGGTGTCCGTCGTCTTGGATGACAACAAGCCCTTTGTCTTGGTCCGCGATTGATCTCTGGCAGAGCCCGTGCTCTTGCCTGCGCCCACGCTGACGTCCCGGCCTGCACCTACCGCCAGGTGTTGTTGCGCATCGATCTGCGCAGCATCGGCGCTGAGATCTTGCTGCGCCATCATTGTCAGATCGCCCCCGGCTGCGACCGTTGAACCAACGGCACGAGTCGTCTGTCGTTCATGGCGATTGTGGGCATCACCCACGATCGCCTCTCGATGTCGTTCGGTGACCGTGTCCAAACGCATATCGCGCCCCGCCCGCAGGTGCGCATCGTGTTCAGCCGACACCTGCGCAGCCACCAATTTCAGATCCCGCCCGGCTGCGATCAGGAGGTCGTCGGCCTGCACTTGGGAAACGCCAGCCATGTGTGTTCCTGACGTGGCCCCAAGGCTCTCGGACGCAACGACCGAACTCAACTCGATATCCTGCCCAGCACGCAGCGAGACGATGTCGCCCTTGATCTGCGACGCGACGTTGCGCAGCTTTTCACGGGCTTGCAGGTCTACGATGCGCCCCTGGATCCGCCCTCCCTCCTGGTTGAGGATGTTCGCCGCCCTCGCCACCATGGCCTCGCGCGGGGCGATCATGCCGCTGTTGTGCAGCTCGCCTTCAACCGCAATAAACGTGTCCCTGCCGGAGATCAACGTGGTGTACTCGTGCTGATCGCGCAGCGCCCCTTGCGGAAATACGTTGGACGGCCCCACGGGCAACGAGATGGGCTCGCTCGACAAGGTCACGTGATAAGGCGAACGATGAGCCTTGCGATCGCCATGCCGCGCCTGGGTAAAGGTCGCCTGCCCTTCACGCGTCACCCGGCGCTCACCGCCTGCGCCGTGGTTGCGCAGCGCCGGACCCGCGATGGTCAACGGGCCGGTGGCGACGATGTGGCTCTTGTCGTTGGTCACCTCGCCACGCAACGCAATCGCGCCACCGGCCAGGATGCGGCCTGGCTGACTGTGTCGCGTGCGTGTCTCGGACACCTTGTCGTGGACTTCGTAATAGGTAAAGTCCTGGACCAGCCGGTCTTTGAAGTTTTGGTTGAACGCCCGGATGCGCGAATCCAGTTCCCCGTACGGTCCTTTGTACGTGTTGATCGCCGCCTCGTAAGCTCGACGTTCGGGTGTGGGTTGATTGTGCGGTTTGGTGGTCACGCGTGGGCGGTCATCAGACTGCCGGCCACGACGCGCCTTGGATTCATGCCAGACAGGCTGCGGCCCTTGAGGCGGCGCTACGCCAAACGCGGTCCAGATGCGCCCATGGGGTTCGTAATGGAATTGGTCCGGTGTGGTGACCCAGTTGCAACCGGCGTCGCCACCCGGCCCCTGGCACGTCCGCTGCGACGGGGTAAGGCTCAAGGCAATAGGACTGGTGATCCCGGCGTGGCCGCGTTGTTGCGGCACGTAATCAAAGGGCGGCCCATATTGCGCCTCGGGATATTGCGCCGAAGGCAGCAACAGGCGGCGCTCGGGGTCATCATTGAGCCAGCTCGGGTGCTTGCCGCAGGCCGGCGTCACCGCATCACAGAGCCAGGTCGTCGCGGCATCGTACATGTCCGTGCTGCCGCTCGGCGTGTAATACACCTTGGGAGTCGAGGACAGCTCCACGTTCTCCGAGGCGAAATTCGCGTTCAGGTTGTGCATCCACGCCACCGATATATCGATGTCGCCCGCCGCCTGAATCGTGCCCCCTTCGTTGAGTAACGACTGCGCACGCACCGAGACATGCTGGCCCTCCACGCGGCCGCGGGTCTCCAGACGCGGGGCCTGCACATACACCTCACCATGGGCCTTGATCGACCCCTGGGGAGCGATGTGCACCTCGCCTTCGTTCGTGATGACAAGATCGCCGGTCAGCGCCTGCAGCGCACCGCCCATGTTCACGCCCAGGCCACGCTCGGTACCAATCAATCGGATCGAATTGGCGTACATGCCGCCTAACGCGGCCGTATCCAGCGACACCCGGGGAGCAGGCCCCTTGCCTTGGATCGCCGTGACCTCGCCGGTGACACCATCGACGCGCGCCGCACCGGCCACCACATTCAGATGGTCGGCCCATACCTGCGCGTTGATCTGAATCGCGCGCGCCAGTAAATCAACGTTGCTAATGTTGGAGACATTCAAACCCTGGCCATTGATCTGCAGCAGGCCCTCGGTGACTTCAAAGGCCACACTGCCTGGTGCCCCCGCCTCCAGACCGACGAGCGGCCGCCCCGTCGTCAACGTGGCCCGGGAGGCATTCACAAATCCGCACCCGTCACAGGCAATCCCGGCCGGGTTGGCGACGATCACATTAGCGCGTTGCCCCGCGACCTCCAGCAACCCACGCAACTGCGAGGGGTTGGGTGCAGTCACCTGATTCAGGATCGTCGTCGCAGGGCCGCGGCCCAAGTGGGGATTGCCCGCAATCTGGCCAGCCAACTGCGTCTGGCTCGCCGCACCGCTGTTGTTCAAAATGACGCCAGAAGGACCGACGTTGAACTCGGTGAACTTGTTGTTCGACACCCCTGCCGCAGGAGGCGCAATCTGGATGACCGGCACCCCGCCTTGATTGCCCACCACCGGGCGTACCCCGGCCGCTCCAGTATCAACGGTCAGGGGCAAGGTCTGCGCCCATGCCTGGCCACCGCCAGAGAGACCCAGCAACACACACGCCAACACCCTGGCCAACACGCCACAAGCCTGAATACGGAACAAACGCATCATCTACACATTCACGACGCACACGGCACCGCCACCGGCAACGCGGTGCGATGGATGTGAAAATTGAGAGGAGGAAATCAACAACCGAGCCGATAGGGCTCAGCCAGGGCAAGACGCCCAGCATCGAGGCATGTCGTTGCACAGTTTCCAACGGTATAAACAGGCGCCAACGCATCGCCCTCGGCTGAGCGAGCCGCTAGGCTAGCTAACGTTCTTATTGTTTTGTAGCGGGGTAGCGACCGGATTTCGCTACCCGTTCAGCGGCAAATACGTTGATATAGCTGGCTGAACCGTAGATCCTACGGTTGACGAGCAACGATCAGGTAAATAAAAAAAAGGACTATTCCTACATTCCTACCCACTCGATGCGCCAGCTTATCAGGATGGCAGGACGATCACGCGTTCGCCCGCAACTTGCGCAACAGCGCCGGCAAGAACAGCACGGCCAGCGCCAACGCGATGAAGGTGGCCGACAACGGCGAGGACACCAGCACCAGCGGATTGCCTTCGCCAATCGACAAAGCACGGCGCAATTGCGTCTCTGCCAGCGGCCCCAAAATCAATCCGATCAACACTGGCGCGATGGGAAAGTCATAAACGCGCATCACATAACCTGCCAAACCGATCACAAACATCAGCAGCAGATCCATCCACGACGTGCCGACGCCCCAGATCCCGACCATGGCAAAGACCAGGATGCCCGCATACAAATACGGACGGGGAACCAACAGCAATCGCACCCACAAGCCCACCAGCGGCAGATTCAGAACCAGCAGCATCAGGTTGCCTACATACAGCGACGCGATCAGCCCCCATACCAGATCGGCACTGTTGACGAACAAGAATGGGCCGGGCTGCAGACCATAGCTTTGGAACGCAGCCAGCAACACGGCAGCAGTCGCCGATGTGGGCAAGCCCAGGGTCAGCAACGGCACCAGAATGCCCGCCGCCGCCGCGTTGTTCGCCGCCTCGGGCCCTGCGACCCCCTCAATCGCGCCGTTGCCGAACTCCTCTTTGTGCCGGCTCAATCGGCGCTCTATCGTGTACGACAGAAATGTCGGCACTTCGGAGCCCCCAGCCGGCAACGCCCCGATCGGAAAACCCAGCGCCGTTCCACGCAACCAGGGTTTCCACGACCGTTGCCAATCCTGCCGCGTCATCCAGTGCCCACCCGACAGCGGGTTCACCGCAGGCGGCGCGTTGCGATAGCGGCTGGCCACATAGAGAATTTCCCCGACGGCAAATAAGGACACCAGCACCACCGTGATATCGATGCCGTCCAACAAGTCCGGAGAACCGAACGCCAGGCGCGCCTGGCCAGACGGGCCGTCAATGCCCACCACGCCCATCGCCAGGCCCAGGAACAACGCAATAAACCCGCGTACCCGCGATGTCCCCAACACCACCGATACCGACGTAAAGGCCAACAGCATCAAGGCGAAATAATCTGCCGGCCCGAACACGAACGCCAGTTCTGCAATCGCCGGCGCCAGGAACGTCAAGCCCAATGTCGCCAATGTCCCCGCCACAAAGGACCCGATCGCGGCGGTCGCCAACGCGGCGGCGCCGCGTCCTGCGCGCGCCATCTTGTTCCCCTCGAGCGCCGTCATCATCGAGCCGCTTTCGCCAGGGGTATTCAACAATATGGAGGTCGTAGACCCGCCATACATCGCGCCGTACAGCACGCCGGCAAACATGATGAATGCGGCCGTCGGCGCCAGCTTCACCGTCACCGGCAACAGCAGCGCAATCGTCAGGGCCGGTCCGATCCCCGGCAACACGCCAATGGCCGTCCCCAGTAATGATCCGACAAACGCCCACATCAAATGCGCAGGCTGCAACGCGACCCCAAAACCCGCCATCAAGGAATCAAAGGCATCCATCTCACCACCCCGCCAGCGGCAATGCGCCGCCCAACGTCACACCCAACCAGGAAAATCCCACCCAGCAAATCGTCCCCAGTACCAGACCGATCACGCTGTCGAGCACCAGCCGGCGTGATCCAAACGCATGCGTGACCAAGACAAACGCCAGCATGGCGGTCAAAGGGAAGCCGAGCGATTGCATCGTCAGTAGCGGTACGCCCGCCCCTGCTGCGGCAAAGGCAAAAGCCTTGCGCGACGGTGCGGCGTCGGCCTCGGCACTCTCGGCTTCCTGGGGATCAAACGAGTCACCGCGCGCGATCTGCGCCATCAAGGCTAACCCGAGCAGAATCAGGACCGCGCCGACCAGCATGACAAAAGCCCCCGGCCCGACCCCACCATAGCCCGCCGCGTCTGGCAGCGCATACCCTTGCTGCAGCCAGATCGCGCCAATAATGATCACGGCCAAGGCCAACCACCACGGACGGCGTTGCGGCGTCGCGGACATGACGTTCTCCTGTACGGGAATGGCTTACTTTGCCAGGCCGAGATCTTTCAACACCTGTTCCTGGCGGACTTTTTCCTCGTCCAGGAATTTGGCGAAATCGTCCCCTGCGAGATAAGCATCATCCCACCCCTGTTTCTCCAGGGTCTGCTTCCATTGGGGTGAGGCATGCATCTTTTGAAAACGATCCAGCCACATGGCACGGCCTTCTTTGCTCATCCCCGGCGCTCCCACAATACCGCGCCAGTTCCCGATCACCACGTCCACACCGGACTCTTTGAGGGTCGGCGCGTCAACGCCTGGCAGACGCTTATCGGACGTCACGGCAATGATGCGCAGGCGCTTCTGATCCGCATAGGGCTTGAATTCTGACAATCCCGACAATGCCAGCTTCAATTGTCCACTGACCAGTAAGGGCACCAGCTCCGCGCCGCTCGGATAGGGGATGTAATTGAGCTTGCGCGGATCGACGCCGGCGGATTTGGCGATCAGCCCTGCCGCGACTTGGTCGACACCGCCAATCGAACCGCCGCCGATTGCCAGTGCACCGGGGTTGCTCTTCATCGCGGCGATCACATCGGCTACCGTCTTGATGGGCGAATTCATCGGTACGGCCAGTACATCGGCGTCATCGGTCAATCTGACGAGAGGCGTCACCTGATCCAGCGATACCGGCGATTTATTCAGAATGATGCCGCCGACCAGGATCGCCCCCATCGACATGATGGCGTTGTCGTCGTTCTTGCTGGTGTTGATGAACTCTGCCAAGCCGATCGTGCCGCCTGCGCCGCCCTTGTTCGTGACCTGGAACCCGTCGGTGAAAATGCCGGCCTGCTGCATGACCTGCAGCGGCACGCGTGCCGCGGCGTCATAGCCGCCGCCTGGCCCTCCCGGCGCCATGACCTTTGCCGGTGCGGCCCCCGCTGCCCAGGGCAGCGCAGCCACGACCAATGAAGCCAAAACCCGTGTAATCCCTAGCATGGATGTCTCCTCGATTGGCCGATGCGTGATGCCACCCATCGGCCGTAGCCTGTTTATTGATATACGGCGTAACAGACTTCGATACTAGACAATTTTCGGGCGCAATGCCATGCCGTTGTTTTCGGGGTATTCAGCCAGTAGACAGTTCTCGGCCGGCCGTGGGCCGGCGCCGCACAGCGTCAATATCCCGGAGGTCATGCCGGGGATACCCCTATCAAGCCATCGTCATCAAGCTGGCATTCCCCCCTGCTGCCGCGGTGTTCACGCTCAGGGCCCGTTCGATCACAAGACGCTCCAACGGAATTTGCGTTTCGCCGCTCGCCAAGCCCGTGACGGTCACAATCGCTCCGTCCCGTTGCGAGATCGCCGCCAACGTACGACGCAGGGATTCCTCGTCGCCATGATGAAGGACCGCGTCAAAATTGGCGTGCGCCAGATCGGAGGCCAGCGTGATGTGGTTGCGTACATCCTGCGGCAGGCGGCCATGCAGAGCCACGGCCTGAGCATTCGCACCAGGCCACACGGCATGACTGCCAACCGCCAATATGGCTGCCAACTGATTAAGCCGATCGGCATCATTGTCAGCCAGGCACAACACCGCCTCCCGCGGCAACACCTGATAGGTGTTGCGCTCGCCAGTGGGGCCGGCCAACTCAAACATCGTATCGCTGAAAAACGGCTGCGCAGCTTCCATGGCCTGCCCCTGTGCCCGACGCCACTGGGCCAAAGACGCCTGCGCCGATCGCACCGGAGCGGATTGGATCTGCGTCTGTACCCCAAACGGCTGTGCCAACGCGGCGTCGGGACGTCGCGACAGCAGGCGATACACGTAGAGTGGTCCACCGGCTTTAGGCCCTGTACCCGACAGGCCCTCGCCGCCAAAAGGCTGCACACCCACCACAGCGCCGACGATATTACGGTTGATATAGACATTGCCTGCATGGGCAGCATGCACCACACGGTCAATCGTCTCATCAATACGCGTGTGCAACCCCATCGTCAAACCGTAACCGGTCGCCTTGATCTGTGCGAGCAACAGATCGAGATCTTCGCGGCGATAGCGCACCACGTGCAGGACAGGTCCAAACACTTCACGCTGCAAATCAGCCAGATCCGGCAATTCGATCAGCGTCGGCGGAACAAAGGTGCCCTGCGCCGTACCGGGATCACGCTGGCACAATTGATGCACCGCACGCCCCTTGCCGCGCAGCGTGTCGATGTGACGTTGAATATTGGCTTGAGCCTCGGCATCGATTACCGGACCGATATCATTGGCGATCTGTTCCGGGTTGCCCAGACGCAGTTCTTCCATCGCGCCCTTGAGCATAGTGATCAGACGATCCGCCGCGTCCTCTTGCACACACAGCACGCGCAGCGCCGAGCAACGTTGACCGGCGCTATCAAACGCGGAGCTCAAGACATCGACCACGACTTGTTCAGTCAATGCCGACGAATCCACGATCATTGCGTTCTGACCACCGGTCTCGGCGATCAATGGGATCGGCTGACCGTCAGGTGTCAGACGCTGCGCCACGGTCTTCTGCAGAATTCGGGCCACCTCGGTCGAGCCCGTGAACATCACACCCATCACGCGCGCATCGCCCGTCAACTGAGCGCCCACTGTCTCTCCACGGCCCGGCAGTAACTGTACCGCCGCCTGAGGTATGCCTGCCTGCCACAGCAATTCAATCGCCCGTGCCGCGATCAGCGGCGTTTGCTCAGCGGGTTTTGCCAGCACGGTGTTGCCCGCCGCCAGCGCGGCGGCGACTTGGCCCGTGAAAATGGCCAACGGGAAATTCCATGGGCTGATGCAGACTACCGGCCCCAAAGGCGTGTGCGTCGCATTGTCGAATTGGCTCTGTATCTGGGCCGCGTAGTAACGCAGGAAATCGACCGCCTCGCGGACCTCCGCGATCGCATTGGCATAGGTTTTTCCCGCCTCGCGCACCAGGATGCCCATCAACGGCTTGATTTGCGCCTCCATGAGGTCGGCAGCGCGTATCAACGCGGCGGCACGCTCGGTCGCAGGCGTACTCGCCCAGGCTGGCGCAAAATCATGAGCGGCCTGCAACGCGGCCTCGACCTCCAGTTTGGTGGCCTCCCGCACAGAGCCGACGAGGTCCGAATGCGTCGACGGATTCAGAACCGGCACAGGCAGCGGCACGATATCGTGTGCGTTGGCCATATCCGGCGCAATCATCGGCCCGGCAGCTAATGTTTGACGCGCTGCCTCGGCGAGATCATGGCTCAGCTGAGCCAGCGTATGCTCGTTCGCCAAGTTCAAACCACGCGAATTCACACGATCCCGGCCATACAGATCCGCAGGCATGGGAATGCCGGGATGCGACTCACCGACTTTGCCCTCGGCAAACGCCATTTTCTCGATCAACTCGACCGGATTCTGTACCAAGGACTCGATCGGAAAATCCTGATCCGCGACCTGATTCACGAAAGACGTGTTGGCACCGTTTTCCAGCAAGCGGCGAACCAGATACGCCAGCAGTGTCTCATGTGTTCCCACTGGCGCATAGATCCGACACGGACGGCCCAGCTTGCCGCCGTCCACCGAACCCACCACTTGTTCATACAAGGGTTCGCCCATGCCGTGCAGGCATTGGAACTCATACTGCCCGGGATAATAGCTTTGCGGATCGGCCAGCTCATAAACCGTGGCCAGCGTTTGGGCATTGTGCGTCGCGAACTGCGGATAGACGGCATCGGGCGCGGCCAACAGTTTGCGGGCGCATGCGATATAGGACAAATCAGTGTAGGGCTTGCGCGTGTAGACGGGATAGTCTTCCATTCCCTCGAGCTGAGCACGTTTGATTTCCGTATCCCAATAGGCGCCCTTGACCAGACGGATCATCAAGCGCTGGCCGCTGCGCCGCCCCAGATCGATGATGAAATCAATGACATAGGGACAACGCTTCTGGTAGGCCTGGATGACAAAGCCTATGCCTTTCCAGCCCTGCAACTCCGGCTCAAAGCATAGTTTTTCCAGCAACTCCAGCGACAGTTCCAGGCGATCCGTTTCCTCGGCATCGATATTCAGGCCGATGTCGTACTGACGCGCCAGCCGGGCGAGTTTGAGCACGCTGGGATACAGCTCGGCCATCACCCGGCCGATCTGGGCACGGTAATAGCGCGGATGCAAAGCCGACAGTTTGATCGAAATGCCAGGGCCTTCATACACACCCCGTCCGTTCGACGCCTTCCCGATGGCATGAATAGCCCGCTCGTAGTCCTGGTAATAACGCTGCGCATCGGCCGCCGTCAGCGCCGCCTCGCCCAACATGTCGTAGGAATAACGAAAGCCCTGTGTCTCCAGCGCCTGTGCATGCTTGAGCGCCTCGGCCATGTTTTCGCCGGTTACGAATTGCTCGCCCATCATGCGCATGGCCATGTCTACGCCTTTGCGGATCAGCGGCTCGCCCCCCTTGGCAATCAAGCGCCCGAGCGAGTTCGTCATGCCTCGCTCACTGTGCGTCGCTACCAGCTTGCCGGTCAGCATCAGCCCCCAGGCGGCAGCGTTGACGAACATCGACGGGCTCTGGCCGACGTGTTCTTTCCAATTGCCATGGCTGATCTTGTCGCGAATCAGCACATTGCGCGTGGCCGTATCCGGAATACGCAGCAATGCCTCTGCCAGACACATCAGAGCAATACCCTCTTGCGAGGACAGAGAGAACTCCTGCAGCAAGCCCTGGACCAATCCGGCCTTGCCGCGCGAGGCCTTGCGCGCGCGCAGTGCCGTCGCGATACGGGTCGCCAAGGCCTGGCTGCGCGCCACCATGTCTTCGGGCAAACGCGCCTGCTCCATCAACCAGGGGATTGCGGCGGGCTCCGGCCGGCACCAGGCCTCGGTGATAGCGGCCTTCAACGGCGATTGCGTTGCCAAAGGCGTCAGTTGGGTAAACCGATCAGCAGGGTGGCCGGTGGGCAATAAGGTATCCATGAAAACTTGGTGATGAGTAAATCAGAAACAGAAAAACGCCGAGCATCCCAAAGATGCCCGGCGAACAGAGTCGCGATTGCGCTACTTAAACACTATCGAGTTGTGATCGGTCCACATCCGCAACAGCAGCTTGCGCCGCCGATAAGGCCTGCAAAAACACCGGCGCGCAGATTCCGGCAATGACCGTCGCCAGATCCTGGTCCACCTGGTCGTAGGCATGACGACGGCTCAGCAGATTGAGCGAACCGATCACGCAGCCCCCATGGCGCACTGGAATATTGAAGGCCGAGTGCAGGCCACGGTCGATCAGCAACGACGCCTCGGAAAACACCGTTCGTATATCGTCCTCGTTGCGCGCAATATAAAACTGCCCTTGCTCGAGGACCTGGCGTGACCATGGTCCCGCGCCGGTCGCCTTGAACCCACCTAATGGACTGATGCTTTCATCAGAGGTATGGAGCCGCTTCATCAAACGGTGGTCTTCCAGATAGAGCAGCGACGTAAACAAGGCGTATCCGAAAGCCTGTTTCAGCAAACCCGAGATGGCCTCCCATTGAGCCTGCTCTGTGCATGCCAGGCCCAATGCCCGGGCATGCGCGGCCCATGGCTGAAATGGCGAACTCATGCCTCGATTTCCTCCAGCACCACACCACGGGTGTTCTTGCCAAAGAACAAGATACCCAGGCCGCCAATCAACAGAATCGTCGTCATCATGGCAAACACACCACCAAAGCCCAGGACGGGGTAGGCAACACCGACAATGGTCGGAGAGGCAATCGACCCGACTCGCGCAAAGGCCGAGGCAGCGCCCATCCCGGTCGCGCGAATCGCGGTGGGATAAATTTCAGCGGTGTACGTGTACTGGCCCGCAATCACGCCGTTCATACCAAAGGACAGCAGCATGCTCAGCAAGATGATCTCGGACTCGCCACTGGCAAAGGCCAGCCCCAGCGCGGCCAGGCACGAGAACAACATATAGGCCAGGATGGTGTACTTACGGCCGAACTTGTCATTGAAGTAGGCCGCCGAGAAATACCCCGGAATCTGCGCGAGGTAAATCAGAATCGTGAACGAGAAACTCTTGGTGATCGTAAAACCACGCTCGACCAACAAGCTCGGGATCCACACCAGGAATGCGTAATAGCAAAACAGCACCGTGATCCAGAATACCCAGACCAGTACCGTGGTGCCAAGGTACTTGGCCGAGAACAGCGATGCCAGTTTCGCCCACGCGCTTTGTTGCGGAGCCGCGGGCTTTGCGGCGCCCGACTTGCGCGTCGAGACAGGCATGGGCAAGGGACGCCCCAAATGCTGTTGCACCTGGTTTTCGATGTTGGAGCAGATACGATCGGCCTCGGCCGTTCTGCCCACGTGTTCGAGCCAGCGCGGGGACTCGAACAGTGACTTGCGCCACCACAACAGGAAAATCACCGGCACGGAGGCAATAATCATGATCCAGCGCCAGCCATCATCACTCATCGGCACGATGAAATAGCCCAGCAAGGCCGACACCACGAAGCCAAAAGAGAAGAAACCTGCCAACGCACCGGTAAAGCGGCCGCGATATTTGCTGCTGACGAACTCGGCCAGATACGGCGCAATGATGGCGCCCTCTGCTCCCATCCCGACGCCGGCAATCATGCGCAGGATGTAGAACTCATGGAAATTCGTGGCGAAAGCATTGGCAAAGGTCGCCAAGCAAAATAGCAGCAAGGCCCACATCATGACCTTTTTACGGCCAAAGCGGTCTCCGAGAATGCCGGAGAACAATGCGCCCACCAGAAAGCCCACGTAGGTGCTGCTGGCAATCCAGCCGATTTCGCCTGTCGTCAGGCCCCACTGCGTACGCAGCGAAGGAATGATAAAAGCGATGATGCCGGCGTCCAGCGCCTCAAAAGCCAGCCCGAGGCCGCCGATCATCAGCAGCTTAAAATGAAAGCGGCTGAACGGCAAGCGCTCCAGGCGCTCCGATATAGAAAACATAATGAAATCCGAGAGGGAAGGATGGGGCCTGTCAGCAGGCGTTCTTGTAGACTTGGCCGCGTTGCACGATCAGCTTGATCGAGTCAGTGTCCGTGAGCAGTTCGATGTTTTCCAGCGGATTGCCGTCGATCAACAACAGGTCGGCGTAGGCGCCTTCGACCACTTCACCCAGACGGCCCTCGTGATTGAGGATCTCCGCACCGATCAAGGTGGCTTGCTGAATGGCCTTGGCATTGCCCACGACACGGCTGCGCAGCACCAACTCCTGGGATTGCATATAGTGGGTTTCGCCCAGCAGATCGCTGCCAAAACCCATTTTCACGCCGACTTCCTCGAGGATCTCCAGCGCACGCATGCCATGCGTACGTACGTCCGCGATCTTCTTGACCGAGTCGGCCGGCAAGCCATAGCGCTCGCCTTCATTGGCCAGACCTTCGTACGTAATGACCGTGGGCACCATGTAGACGCCACGTTCCTTCATGAGTTGCGCGGCTTCGTGATCGACCAGATTCCCGTGTTCAATCGTGCGCACACCGCACTTCACTGCGCGGATGATGGCGCGCGCCGTATAGGCATGCGCCATGACATACGTGTTGGCGTTGTCGGCCTCTTCCACGATAGCGGTCAACTCCGCCTCGGAAAAACCCAGGTTTTGAACCGGATCATGCGGAGAAGACACACCGCCCGACGCCATCACTTTGATTTGAGTGGCGCCATTGAGTATTTGCTCGCGCACCGCCCGGCGGCACTCGTCAACGCCATCGACCACTTGGCCGATATTGCCGATTTTCCCGGCGCAGGAGCAGGGATCATCCAGGATGTCATTACGTGCACGGAAATCTGCATGGCCGCCAGTTTGAGACAAGGCCTTGCCAGAGCAGAAGACACGCGGGCCATCGATCAACCCCGACGTCACCGCATCGGCCAGTGCCCAGTCGGCGCCGCCTGCGTCGCGCACCGAAGTAAAACCCCGGTCCAACATGCCTTGCATAATGGGCAACGCACGCAACAACGCCATGGTGTTGGACATGCTCGCCATGCGCCCCAGGTTAAAGGACGAGGCCACGACGTGCACGTGGCAGTCGATCATGCCGGGCATGAGCGTCTTGCCCTGGGCGTCGATCACTTCGGCTTCCGGCGACACCACATCTGCACCGCCAATCTGGGAAATCAGCCCGTCTTCGATCAGCACATTCTGTGCCTCCTCGAGGACCAACGTACGAGTATTGAGGATCTTGCAATTTTTTACGACGACGGGCTTCATAGCGGTAACGATTTAACCAGACAAAATACGACAGGCCGCACTCTACCGCTACAATCGCCTCGAAGGATATGGGGTTCCCCCTTAGAAATTCGACACAAATTTGAACAGCCATATGAGTTTTACTCATACGCCCCATGAGACGCCGCTGCCCCACCCTCTCTGAGCTGAACGCCTTTATCGCCTCGGCACGTCACCTGTCGTTCTCCAAAGCGGGAAAAGACTTGTTTGTGACACAGAGCGCCATCAGCCGGCACATCGCGACCTTGGAAAGCTATCTCGGACACACTCTTTTTTTGCGTACGCCCAATGGACTGCAATTGACTCGGATGGGGACGACCTACCTCAGCCTCATCAGGCCGGCGGTTCGTGCGCTAGAGAGTGCGACATCTCAAGTGATGACAACACAACAGTCCGCTCAGTCGCTCAGCTTGTCGGTCGCCCCAACATTTGCATCACAGTGGCTGCTTCCCAAACTCAAGACCTTCAGGGCGATTCATCCGGATATCTCCATCAATTTTGTGCGCTATACCGTAGCCGACTATAAAAGCACGGAGCTTGATTTCGATGCTTCTATTGAATACGGCTACGGTGACTGGCCCGACGGCACAGCGACGTATTTAATCGGCCGCGAAACTCGGATCGTGTGCTCTCCCGATTATCTCGATCGGCAACGCATCAAACGCTTTGACGACATCAAGCGCTGTACCTTGCTCCAACACATCGAGATTCCCCAAGCATGGGAAGACTGGTTTGCCAGCACCACGGGCGAATACAGCCGGGCCCGCTTTGGACCCGGCTTCAATCTATTCACCATGATCATCCAGGCCGCCGCGTCCGGCTTAGGGGTTGCACTCATACCCGATTGCCTCATCGAACGAGAGCTCGCCACGGGCGAACTCGTCGATGTGTTTCAGCAAACATTTGAAGGCTCACTCGGCTATTACCTCTGTGCACCGACTTGGCGCAGCAACATGGAAAGCTACGATCTCCTGCGTCAGTGGCTGGCGCATGAGTGTCTGCACACGCCATTAACGGGCCTGCCGAAAGACCAACCCATCAGCGATGCGCAACTCGCCGGATGCCGCTACTGCGGCGCGGCACTATCTGCATAATTGCGGCGACGCAAAACTCGATCAGTCTCACTCTTTGGCATCCGCCGCGCCCCAGCCATATTCCCACAAGAAAATCTTGTGAGCAGCTCACGTAAGCCGCTCACAAACCTTTGATTTATATGGTTTTTACTTATATGCATAGTGCATATTGATGTTTCACACTTCGCATGTGAGTACCTAGAATGGTCTCATGTAGGCAGTTCTAGAAACATCTGTGAGCTGCTTACACATCCACTCTAGATGCGGCGGCCATGATCCTTCCCCCTGTTTTTTCTGCACCTGCACATGAAGCAAACAGCGCCTTAAGTTTTGGGGATGACGCCTACGCCCGCGTGCGGCGAGACATACTTTCTTGCCGATTGCCTCCCGGCGCATTTGTGACCGAGCCCGAGCTGATGACTCGGTACGGCATCCGCAAGAACAGTGTGCGTATCGCCTTGGTGAGACTGGCCCAGGAAGGCTTTGTAAAGTCTCGCCCCCGCAAGGGCTACCAAATTGCGCCCATTACCTTACGTGACGTGGAGGAAGTCTTTACGCTGCGGGTTCAGCTCGAACCCCTGGCGGCACGTCTAGCCGTCGGTCGCGTTGACATCGCACAGTTGCGTGAACTCGAGGCCGCCTGCCGAGTGCAACACCCAGTCATGCAACTGAACGACCAGATTGATGCGTTCATGGATGCGAACTCAGCTTTTCATCTGGCCATCTCAGCCGCGTGCGGCAATGAACGGCTGCATCGCACGTTGGCATCGCTGCTGGACGAAATGTCCCGGCTGGTCGCGCTGGGATTTGGCGTTCAAAAGACCAAGCCGGAAATCAAGCACGACCATAACGCCTTGATTACAGCTTTCGAAGACAAGGACGGCAAACGTGCCGAGCTGATCGCGCGGCGACATATTGAGACATTCCAGGCAATGACCATGGAGAAACTGTATGCAAGCCTGGCAGAAACCGGTGCGGCCATTCCTATTAGCGGCCCAGGGAGCTGGCGATGAGTGCCCAACCCGACATCGTATTGGCCGGTAATGCCGCCCGCAGCGCGGCACCCATCGTGCTGCAGGCGACGCAACTCAACAAATTTTATGGCTCGCTGCAGGCCTTGCGCGACGTGTCTTTCGACGTGCGCCGCGGCGAAGTCGTTGCCTTGCTGGGGGCTTCCGGCTGCGGCAAAAGCACATTGCTGAATATCGTTGCGGGCCTGGACTCATTCGATACCGGCGACCTGGACATCGAGGGCCAGCCCACCGCACAATTCAAGCAGTGGCACAAACTGGCGTATATGTTCCAGGAAGACCGTCTGCTGCCTTGGCGCACCGTACGCGACAACGTCGAGTTCGGCCTGGAGGCCCAGTCACTGTCCCGTCATGAACGGCATGAGCGTGCGGAACAAGCCCTGCGCACCGTAGGACTGGCCGAGTTCGCTCAATCGTGGCCTCATCAGTTGTCCGGCGGTATGCGCAGCCGCGTTGCCCTGGCGCGCAGCCTGGTCGTCGAGCCGTCAATACTGCTGATGGACGAACCCTTTTCAAAGCTGGATCCGCACACGCGCAGCCAGATGCATCAGGAACTGCTGCGGATTCAGGCGGCCAGTGGCGCCACCATTCTGTTTGTCACACACGACGTTGAGGAAGCCGTCGTGCTCGCGGATCGCATCGTGTTGCTGGAGCCTCGTCCCGGCCGTGTCAAACAAATCGTCGACGTGCCGTTGGCTCGTCCTCGCTTGCCCACCGACCCGGACACGGCCGAACTGACCCGCCAACTCCGCCTGAAGGTAACGCCATGACGCAAACCGCCACTCGTTCCGTGTGGATCCTGCTGAGTCAGCGTCTGTTCCTGGCGCTGGTCTTCATTGCCCTCTGGGCGCTTGCCGCGTCGCGCATGCCGGCCTTTATCCTGCCCGGCCCCACGAAAGTCTGGGCGGCCATGCAAGCCCTATTCGCCACGCCCACGTTCCTGCACGATATCGGCATGACGCTGTACCGCGTAGCGATGGGCTTTGTCCTGGCCACCATAGTAGGCACGCCATTGGGTTTGGCGCTGGGAGCGAATCGTACGCTGGCCAATTTTTTCGAGCCACTGCTCTCGGTAGTCAATACCGTCTCGTCGGCAATCTGGGCGGTGTTCGCCATCATCTGGTTTGGCATATCAAACGCGACAACGATCTTTGTTGTCTTCATGACCGCCATGCCGCTGATCCTGACCAATGTATGGCAGGGATCAAAGAACGTAGACAAACAGCATATAGACCTGGCGCGCAGCTTTCGCATGTCGCGCACACAGATCCTGCGCAAGATTTATCTGCCCACCATCCTGCCCTACTTTTTCTCTGGCGCCCGACTGGCATTCGGATTCGGCTGGCGGGTGTCGCTCGTGGCCGAAACGCTGGGCTCCTCTGATGGCATTGGATACCGGTTGCGTCAGGCGGCCGATCTGGTGCAAACCGACCAAGTATTTGCGTGGACACTCACGCTGGTCTTGCTGATGCTTGCCCTCGAAGGGGGGCTGTTGAAACCAATGGAACGTCGTCTGTTCCGCTGGAAACCGATTTAAAACTCAACGGAGTTTTTGTGATGAACTGGAAAAAATATCTGCCCGTCACGCTGGCAGCAGCAGCCCTGCTTGCCTCTGCCAATGCCCTGGCCGCCGACAAAGTACGTATTGGCTATTGGAGCAGCGGCGTCAGCCTGGGCTATGGCTCAGTGCTGGAGGCCACCGATTTTCTGAAGAAGCAAAATCTGGACGTTGAATTCATTCGCTTCCCCGATGTCAACGCCCCCTTGCGTGCATTGGCCTCGAACTCGATCGATCTGGCCTTTGGCGCACCCGCCGCAGGTGTATTCAGCAGCGCCGCCGAAGGGGTGCCCATCAAGGTCTTTTCCGCGACCCAGCCCGCCGACGTGCAATTCGTCGTACCCGAAGGCTCGCCGATTACTTCATTGGAACAACTGCGTGGCAAAAAAGTCGGCATGTCGCCCGCCGGCAGTTCCGTCGCTGTCATCGCAGGCGCAGTGCTGGACGGCAACTATGGCATCAAGAACGGCGACTTCTCGCTAGTGGGCGGCAACGAATCCCGTATCGCGCAGTTCCTCGCGCAAAAGCAAGTCGATGCCGCAGCATTGCGTTCCGTCACGATCGCCCAACTGAGCGAACTGAAAGTCACTCGCCTGGGTACGTTTGCCGACGAATGGAAAAAGCTGACCAAGAGCGACTCCGTGCCGTATATCGGCATCGGCGCCGTGCGCAGTGAATTCATCGCGCAACATCCCGATGTGGTGGCTCGTGTACTGGCAGGCATGCGCAACACACTGTCGTGGGGCGAAGCGCACCGGGACGAAGTCGTGGAGATCCTGCAAAAGTCCGCCAACCTCCCCGAACAAGATGCCCGCGTATACGCAGGCCAATGGTCGAACATGAACCGCGTTGCCTTCGAGCCGGCGGATATCGCCACCCTGAAACGTGAGCATCAGGTCTTTACAGAAAGCGGAATGATCAAGGGCGAACTCAAAGAGGACCTGTTTGTTACCGGCCCGTACGAACAATCTAAATCCATCAAGTAACACCCCTAGAGCGTAGAGAGAGAGTTATGAGCAAAACCATGAAAGCACTGCTGTTGAGCGAACACGGCGACCTGGACCAACTGAAGGTTGTCACTGATAAACCCGCCCCCACCGCCACGGCAGGCCATGTAGTGATTCGCGTGGGTGCGTCCTCATTCAACTATCACGACGTATTCACCGTGCGCGGCATGCCCGGCATCAAAGTCCCGCTGCCTGTCGTGATCGGCCTGGATATGGCGGGTGAAATTGTCGAAGTCGGCGACGACGTGTCTGACTGGAAAGTCGGCGACCGCGTCCTGGTCAACCCCTTGAATCGCGCCAAGGGCTTGATGGGCGAAATGCTGGACGGCGGCATGGCCGAATACTGCCTGGTGTCCGCACAGCAACTGATCGCCCTGCCCGAGAAGGTCAGCTACGAAGACGCGGCAGCCTTGCCCGTCGCCTATGGCACCGCACACCGCATGCTGATCACCCACAACACCGTCAAAGCGGGTGATCGCGTGGTGGTGTTGGGCGCCAGCGGCGGCGTAGGCACCGCCTGCGTCATCCTGGCAAAACTGCTGGGTGCAGAAGTCATCGCCTGCGCGGGCAGCGACGCCAAAGGCGAACAACTGCTCAAGATCGGCGCCGACCACGTCATCAATTATCGCGAGACCGATTTCTCGAAATGGGCCATCGCGCAATATGGCAAGCCCCAGCGCCGCACCGACGAAGGCGGCGTGGATGTCGTCATCAACTTCACCGGCGGCGACACCTGGGTGCCATCGCTGAAATGCCTCAAGCGCGGCGGCACCTTGCTCGTCTGCGGCGCCACGGCAGGCCATGACCCGAAAGAAGATCTGCGTTACGTGTGGAGCTTCGAATTGAACATCAAGGGTTCGAACAGCTTCTACGACGACAACCTCAAGGCCCTGTTGGACATGGTGGCCGACGGCAGCGTCAAACCCGTCATCGATCGCGTCGTGCCGCTGGAACAAGCCGCCGAAGGGCTGGCATTGATTCGCGACCGCGAAGTGCTGGGCAAAGTCATCGTCAAGCCCTGATTTGATGCCCGTTTCGAAACTATTTCCCTGAATATTTCACCATCCATATCATGAGCGAAACCACACTCCCCACCAAAGAAGACATCCAGGCCCGCCTGCGCCGCGGTCCTTATCACGAATGGCTGGGCATCGAAGTCCTGTCCGTATCCGAAGGCGAAATCGAACTGTCCGCCAAATGGCGCGAAGAATGGGTCGTCAACCCCGACGGCGGCTACACCCATGGCGGCATTCTGGCAGCCTTGGTCGATCTGACGGCTGACTGGGCACTCGTATCGCAGACCGGACGCGGTGTTCCCACCATCGACCTGCGCGTGGATTACCACCGCGCCGCGATGCGTGGTGACCTGCATGCCAAAGGCAAAGTCATCAAGTTCGGCTCGCAGGTTTCGATTGCGGAAGCCTATGTGTACGACGCCGAGGGCAAGCTGCTGGCCAGCGGCCGCGGCGCCTATTCCACGCCCAAGCCCAAGGCCTGATCACCCGGCGCGTCCTGGCACAGATGCCGGACGCGCCACTCCAACCGGCCTCGAATTCTTTCCCATTGCCACGCAGTCCGTATCATGACTACTCTGAAGAACCTCGGTGACCTGATAGACCCCAAAGCCGATCCGCAGCAAATCGCACTGATAGGGCTGGATGGCAAAGTAGGAACGCCAGAGACTGCGCAGCAATATACCTATGCTGAAGTCGATGACCTGGCGCGCGGCGTTGCCCAGGCCCTCCTGTCACAGGGGTTTCAGACCGGTGACCGCATTGCCATCCTCGCCGCGAACTCAGTGCCCTATATCGCCACAGTCCTGGGCATCATGCGCGCTGGACTCATTGCAGTCCCAGTCAACTTCAAGTTCCCGCCTGCGCTGATCGACTACGTACTGCAAGACAGCGGCGCACGTCTGGTGCTGCATGATCAAGCCCGCGCCACGGCCATTCCCAGTCATATTCCCCGCGTCGCGCTGGATACGCCGGAGTTCGATGCCTGGCGCGCCGAGGGCAGCACATCCTCATATATACCTGGCGATAACGACACAGCGCTGATGCTGTATACGTCCGGCTCCACCGGCAAACCCAAGGGAGTACGGCTATCTCATGCGGGCCAGTGGTGGACCGTCGATACGCGGCGCAAAGCGACTCCCTTGGCATCTGAACGCGCACTGATCGCCGCCCCGCTGTATCACATGAATGCGCTGGCCCTGGCCTTTCTATCATTGGCCAGCCATGCGACGACGGTCTTGCTGCCTCAGTTCACAGCGGCAGCCTACATCGATGCCATCGGCACTTATCGCTGCACGTGGCTGACCGCCGTGCCGCCCATGATTGCGATGATGCTGCGCGAGCGCGATCTGCTGGCACACGCCGATCTGTCATCCGTTAAGGTCATTCGCATGGGCTCTGCCCCGGTCAGCGCCAGCCTGCTGACACAGATTCACGCCCTGTTTCCGGCCGCACGCGTCATCAACGCTTTTGGAACGACCGAGGGCGGCCCCGTCGTATTTGGCCCGCATCCGGCAGGATTATCCACCCCGACGATGTCGGTGGGTTATCCGCACCCCTCGGTCTCCGTACAGTTGCTGCCGGGCCCCGGCGATGGCCCGGAACAAGGCATTCTGACGCTGCGCAGCCCGGGTTTGATGCAGGGATATCACCAACGCCCTGACCTGGCGCTGCCATTCACCCCGGACGGCCATTACATCACCGGCGACGTCTTTCGCCGCGATGCCGATGGCTTTTACTATTTTGTCGGCCGACGTGACGATATGTTTGTCAGCGGCGGTGAAAACATCTACCCCGGTGAAGTCGAAAAAATGCTCGAACAGCACCCTGCCGTTCAGCAAGCCGCGGTGGTGCCGGTCGACGATGACATCAAAGGCACCAAACCCGTGGCGTTCATCGTGTTACGTGCCGGCCAACATGCCGACACCGAACAGATCAAACAGTATGCGTTGGCAAATGCGCCCGCGTATCAGCACCCGCGTCAGGTCTGGTTTGTCGACGCGCTGCCTCTGGCATCGACGAACAAGATCGATCGTCATCAATTGCTGGCAGAGGCTGCCAGGCGATTGAGCCTGGATCCCCAACATGTGAACTGATCCCGCACGCAACATCATGTCGTTGATAGCGCGATACAGACTGCATGTACCGCCGACCGTTTTGATTAGAAAGGACTCACCATGCGCTTTACGTTGATCAGCTTGATGACCGCTCTCACCGCGATCGCTCCTATTTCCGCGCACGCCCTGGACGAAGTCACCGTGGCCTTGGCCATTCCGCCCGCCGTGCACGACGGCGCGCCATATGCTGCGGCACAAGAGCTCGGATTTTTCAAACACGAGAATCTGGAGGTCAAGACCATCGTCTTTCAAGGCGCAGGCGCACTGTTGCCTCAGGTCGCCAGCAAACGCGTGACCTTTGGCTATCCGACGTCGGAACCCATCATCTCCAGCTATTTCAGCGGCAAAGACATTCTGCCGCTACGCTATTTTTATAACGGCGTGCCATCCAATACGATGGAATTCGCGGTCCTGGCGGACTCGCCGATCAAAACCATCGCCGACCTGAAAGACAAGCAGATCGGCGTGGGCGCGCTGACGTGGGGCACCATTCCCGGCGGACGTGCTGCCTTGCGCACAGCGGGACTCACCCCCGGCAAAGACGTCCAGTACGTCGCAGTGGGCGCACTGGCATCAGGTTTTCAGGCACTGAAGACAGGCCGCGTCGATGCCTTGAATTTCAATAGCAGTTGGAACGATATGCTGGAGATGTCCGGCACCAAAATCCGCCGCATTGCCTATCCCGAGGTCTTCAGCGAGACCGCGGGAAATGGGTTCATTACGCATACCGATAACTTCCGCGATCATCCTGATCTGCTGGTCCGTTTTGCCCGCGCCTACACCAAGGCCCAGATCGCGTGCCAGGCCAACCCGGAATACTGCGTCCAGGCATTCTGGCGCGCGAATCCTCAAGCCAAACCCGCGGACGCGGATCCTGCGCGTGCATTGACCGATGCGACCACGCTGCTGTCACGCCGCCTGAGTCGCGTGCTCAACAAACCCGACGGCCAGCCCCGCGTACCCGGTCAATACGATCTGAAAGCCATTCAAAGCGGTATTCAAGCCATGGCGAACGCAGGCGAGTACCCCTCTGCCGACGTCCCCATCAACAACATCTTTTCGAACGACCTGATTTCTCAAATCAATGATTTCGATGCGGAGGCAGTACGCCAGCAAGCCCGGAGCGCGAAATGAGTCATCCACGCATTAATGTCAGCCCTCAGGACGCCGCCGTCGATGTGCGCAGGCAGATTCAGTTGACCGGATTCCAGCCGGGTCCGGTACAACTCGCTGCGGCCTTGACGCATCCAGATGGCAGCGTCTGGCGCAATACGGCAGATTTTGTCGTGGGTACTGATGGCGTCGTCGATCTGGACGTCCAAGCACCAGAGCATGGCGACTGGACCATCGCAGATGCCATGGCAGCCGTCTGGTCACTGCAACGCCAATCTCCTCCCACCGATGCCACCCGCTCCGAAGAAACCGAAACGCTGACAATTCAGCTATCGGCTCGGAACAACCAAGGCCAAGAAGCCCACGCCGAACTCATCCAGCGGTTTCTCGTAGAGGGCGTCACACGCCGCGAGATCTCGGAGTCCGGCTTGATCGGCACCCTGTTTACGCCAGCCACAACCCGCCCTCACCCCGTCATCATCGTCATGAACGGATCCGGTGGCGGGATACCAAAACAGCGGGCCGCCTTATACGCCGCCCACGGTTATACCGCATTTGCATTAGGCTACTTTAAGGCGCCAGGCCTGCCCGAGAGCATCGGGAACATGCCGCTGGAATATTTTCAACACGCACTGGCCTGGGTACACCAGCACCTGCAACCGGAAAATGGCTTTGTTGCCATCACGGGCCAGTCACGCGGTGGCGAGCTGTCGTTGCTGCTGGCCTCGCGCTTTCCCGACCAGATCAGCGCCACCATCGCTTATGTACCGAGCTCGGTGATTCACGGCACGCTGCGCGCGGGCGAACCGGGCCAGGCCCCCGACTCCCCAGTATGGACCTGGCAAGGCAAGCCACTCCCCAACGTCTGGCAGAACAACGACCAGGCAGACTGGAGCGCTTTCCATCAACGTCCGAAGAACGGCGAATCCGTACGTCAGGAACCCGCCTTTCACACGCCCATGCGCAATCCAGACGCCGTGGCCGCCGCACGCATTCCCGTGGAACAAATCCGTGGCCCGGTCATGTTGATCTCCGGCACAGACGACGGGTTCTGGCCGTCGTCCTGGTATAGCGAACAGATCGAGAAGACCTTGCATGACCATCAACACGCCTGGCCGGTCGAACATGTACGCGGCGATGGGGCAGGTCATGCGATAGGCTTACCCAACCTGCCCACGACGCTGATCGCCAAACCCCACCCCGTTGCCCAAGTTGTCTTGACCGGCGGAGGCACGCCCGAAGCCAACGCGCGCGCCAATACAGCCTCATGGTCGCGCGTCCATGACTTCCTCCGTGCTGCCATACGCTCACACCAAGACCCGCAAACCCGGGCCGCCGGCGCATCGGAACAGGGGGCACAATGAGCGCCAGCCTGAGTCTTAATGGTGTCGGGCTGACATATCCTACTCGCACGGGTCTCATCCAGGCGCTGCAAGGAATAGATCTGCAGATCGAGGCCGGCGAGTTTGTCGCAGTGCTGGGTCCATCAGGTTGCGGCAAATCGACCTTATTGAAACTGGCCGCCGGCCTACTGCCCGCCACAGAAGGCGAACTGCGGCTGGGTAACGAACGCATTACTCGACCAAGCCGCCGCGCGGGCGTCGTCTTTCAAAAGCCCAATCTTCTGCCGTGGAAAACCGTCCTGGACAATGTGCTACTACCGGCCACGACACTAAAGCTGCCCACGGCTCCCGCTCGCCAGCGAGCTCAGGAGCTGCTGGAACTCGTCGGGCTATCTGGTTTTGCAGGCAACTATCCCTATGAGTTGTCTGGCGGCATGCAACAACGCGTGGGGATCGCTCGCATGCTCCTGCCCGATCCGGATCTATTGTTGATGGACGAGCCCTTTGCCGCCCTGGATGCCTTGAGCCGCGAAGCGCTGACGCTAGAGCTGCAACGCATTTGGAGCACGCAGAAAAAGTCCGTGCTGTTCATTACGCACAGCATTCCCGAAGCCGTATTCCTCGCAGATCGCATCCTGGTGATGTCCCCTCGCCCGGGGCGCATCATCGAAGACTACCGTCCCGGCCTGCCACGTCCACGTACGCTCGAGACCCTGAACGACGCAGACTTCACTGCAGCCTGCCATCACTTGCGACGCCATTTCACCCATGCTCAAGCGACTTGATATCACCGCGTTTCTCTATCCGCTCATCAGCCTGGCCGTCCTGGTTCTGGTGTGGCACGTATCGATCGAGATTTTCACCATCCCCGATTACCTGCTGCCGCCGCCGGCATCCGTCTTTTCAGCGCTGTACCACGGCCTGATTTCCGGAGAACTCTGGCCGCACATCGCTACAACGCTCGGGGAAACCCTCAGCGGCTACGCGATAGGTTGCGGCCTGGCAGTATTCATGGGCGCCTTGCTGGCCGAGTCCCGCACCTTTGAACGATTCTTCTACCCCCTGCTGATCGGCCTGCAGGCCATGCCCAAGGTGGCCCTGGGTCCGATTATTCTAGTGTGGTTCGGTTTCGGCATGGCGTCCAAAGTCGTGCTGGTGGCGTTGGTCTGCTTCTTTCCGCTGTTCGTCAACACGGTAAACGGCATCAAGCGCACCGATCCCGAGCTGCTGGATGCATGCCGCGCCTTCTCCGCCTCGCGCCTATATCTGTTGCTGCACGTCAAGCTGCCTGCCGCATCAGGAGAAATTTTCTCAGGATTGCAGATTGGCGTCTCACTCGCCCTGATCGGCGCGGTGGTCGGCGAGTTTCTTTCCGCGCAGCAAGGCCTGGGCTACTTGATCGCCTCGGCGTCCGTCAGCATGAGCCTCGCGACCATGTTTTCTGGTGTGCTGCTGCTTGCTGCCATTGGGCTCACGGGATCATTGATCATGCGGGCTATCCATCGGCGCGTTGTCTTCTGGGAAGCGCGATCCGAGAAAACAGGCCGATAATCCCGAGCCACCGGCCGCCGATGCTGCCGTCGAGCCGCGGGGTACTCAGGAGATGTCCTGCCCCACGTGCGTGCGCACGGCTTTCTGTACTCGCTTGAGGTCGCGCGACTCCATCGCATCGACAATATCGAAGTGCTCTTTGGCCGACTGCACGATACGCTGGTGTGTCACCCACTCGCGCGCCGGTGCCGCCGGACCGCGCTTGCGCAGCTCGTAGATCAGCGCCACCAACTCTCTATTGCGACACATGTCGTACATGGCGGTATGAAACGCCATGTTGACTTCGTACAGATCAAGTACCGTGCCGGATACCAGCAGTCCCTGGAAACGCTCGGCCAGCGCACGCAGCTCGGTCAGCTTGGCTTTGGTGATGTGAGGCATCAGGTCTTCGACCGCTGCGACTTCCAGCAGTTTGCGTATATCGCGAACCTGCTCATCCCTCGTTACATCGCGCTCGAACACATGGTAGCCCCGGTTGGGGACATGGCTGATCACCCGGGTGCTCGCCAATTGGTCCAGCGCACGACGCACCTCCAGGCGAGTCGCATCGTAACGCTCTTGCAGATCGATCTGCTTCAGCCAGGAGCCCGCACTGAAAACTCCTGCCTGGATGTCTTGTGCGATACGGTCGGCCAGATCGACTTTTTCTCCAACCGATTTGGACATCGGCTACTCCCGCGATTTGCCTAAAGCACACATTTTAAGCTGAAGGTTCGCCCTCCAGACGCCAACGCAGGCTCACCCCTCCCACCCCATTGGGCGCCAAGGCGGGGATGGCCTGTAACAGGCGTCGAGTATAAGCGTGCTGGGGCTGGTCGAAAATCCCGTCACGCCCGCCCTGCTCTACGATTTCCCCTTCGCGCATGACAATGACCCGGTCGGCCACCTGCTCGACCACACTGAGATCGTGGCTGATGAACAGGCAGGAAAATCCGTGCTTTTCCTGCAGCTGTGCGAATAATGTCAATACCTGTGCCCGAACCGTGACGTCCAGTGCCGACACCGGCTCATCGGCGATGACAAAAGCAGGCCGTCGCACAACAGCGCGAGCGATGGCCACCCGTTGACGTTGTCCTCCCGAAAGCTGATGCGGATAGCGCGACGCGTACTCCGGCCCCAAGCCCACCTCCGTCAATACCTCGTCCAGACGCATGCGTTTCGCTCGTGCGTCCAACTGGGGCATGAAACGCAGCCCTTCGCCAACCAATTGACCGATGGTCATACGGGGATCTAACGATGAATACGGGTCCTGAAACACCATCTGGCAATTCATTCGATAATCACGCCACCCTGGCGAGCCTCGCCGGATGGATTGCCCACGGAACCGCACCTCGCCTGAAGACGCTTTTAGCAGACCTGCTATCACGCGTCCCAATGTCGTCTTGCCCGATCCAGACCCGCCCACGACGGCGACCACCTCGCGCGGTCGTACCTGCAGATCAATCCCTTTCAACGCGCGCATCCCCTCCGATCGGGAAAACAATCGCCGCCGCCCGGCATAATCCACAACCAGATTACGCACCTCGACCAATGGAGCCTCGGCCACAGGAGGGCGAGCCGGCATCCGCCTTGGCATCGCATCCAGCAGTTTTCGCGTATACGGATGGCGTGGCGTGGCCAGAATTGACTGGGTGTCGCCCGACTCTACGACCTGCCCTTGTTCCATCACCACAATACGATCGGTGTAGCACGCCACCATCGGCAGATCGTGACTGATCATCAACACGGCTGTATTCTGTTCGCGGGCCAACGCGCCCATCAGTTCGAGTACATCGCGCTGCACTACCGCATCCAACGCCGTGGTGGGCTCATCCGCAATCAGCAGCGCAGGCTCCAGCAACATAACGGATGCCAGCATCATGCGTTGCCGCATGCCGCCGGAAAACTCATGCGGCCACGCCTGCATGGCCGCTTGCGGATCGCGAATGCCTACTCTGGCCAGCATGCTGAGGATGCGCTGAGTACGAGCCTTTACATCCAGATCGCGGCGATGCAACGCCAGGCCTTCGTCAAGCTGTCGGCCTATCGACATCGACGGATTCAACGACGTCATCGGCTCCTGAAACACCATGCCGATACGAGCTCCACGCAAAGTGCGCAGTGTTGCAGCGTCGGCCTTGGCTATGTCAATACCATCAAAGAGGATCGAACCGCCAGATTGCACCAGGGGAGCCGGCGTCAACCCGATCACAGCACGTGCTGCTTGCGTTTTTCCGCTGCCGGATTCCCCAACGATACCTACCCGCTCGCCAGGGGCGACTTCGAAAGAAACACGCTTGACAATTTCACGCCCGCCCTGCCCTACCGCGATGCTCAAGCCGGCCACAGACAACAAGGGATTCACGTCGCACTCCTCATCCGGGGATCCAGTCTGTCGCGCACGGCATCGCCCAGCAGATTAATACCCAACAACGCCACGGCGATACACACGCCCGGCAATATGGACAGGTAGATGGCTTGCGCCAGGAAAGGCCGCGCCGAAGCCAGCATGTTGCCCCACGTCGGTGCGGGAGGCGGCACTCCCAAGCCCAGAAAGGACAACGCGCTTTCCGACAGGATGACCCACCCGAACATCGATGTCGCCAGCACCGTCAGCGGCGCCACACAGTTGGGCAATACATGCCGGAACATCGTATAGGCCTCGGAGTTGCCCAGTACACGAGAGGACTCGATGAATTCGCGCTCGCGCAGTGACAGCACAGTGCCGCGCACGATGCGAGTCACCGAGGGCGTATAGGCCAGTCCCAGCGCCAGAATGATGCCGTATTTATTGGCCCCCACGATGGCCAACAACCCCAGCGCCAACAACAAACCAGGAAACGCCAGCAAGGCATTGTTAAAAGCCATGATCACCCGATCCGTCCAACCTCGTGCAAAACCGGTAATCGCGCCGATGATCGTGCCGGCGATGATGGCCAATGCCACAGTGGTCAGACTGATCCAGACGCTACTCGTCGCACCGGCCATCAAGCGCGACAGCACATCGCGCCCGAACTCGTCCGTGCCCAACCAGAACTCGCCGCCGGGCGGTTTCAGACGTGCGGCAAAATTGATCCGCAATGGATCGTGCGGCGTCCACACCGAGCCTATCAGCGCAATCAACACAATCATGCCGACGATCGCACAGCCGATCACCGCGTTTGCGGGAAATTTTCTCTTGGTCATTCTGCCGCCACCTTGGGATCAAAGAACGGATAACAAAGATCGATGACGAGGTTCACCACCACATACACCACCGCCACAAACAGGAGGCAACCTTGAATGACGGGATAATCCCGAGAAAAGATGGCATCGACCAGCAAACGGCCCAAACCGGGAATCGTGAACACCGTCTCGACCACCGCAATACCGCCTAGCAAATTTCCCATCACCAAGCCGATCAGCGTCCAGGTCGGCCCAAATGCATTGCGAAAAGCGTGATGAATCATCACTGCTGATTCACGCAATCCTTTGGCACGAGCGTGGGTGATGTAATCCAGACGCAGCACCTCCAACGTGCTGGCACGCGCCATGCGCATCAGTACGCCGATTTCATGCAAAAACAGCGTCAGTATCGGCATCACCAAATACAGCAATCCCGATCGCCAGTCAGTGCCGATATCCACATAGCCGACGACAGGCAGCCAATCCAGCTTTACGCCAAAGAAAATCAGCAGCAGCAAGCCCAGCCAGAATGAAGGAATCGACACCAGCAGTGTGGCGGCACTGACCAGCACCAGGTCGGGTGTTCGGTTCTGCTTCCAGGCCGCAATCATGCCGGCGGGCACGGCAACAACGCTGGCAAAGAACACCGCCGCCACGACGATCCGGGCGCTTATCAGAAACCGGTCCCACACCAGCGGCAGTACCGGCTGTCCGGTACTGATGGATACGCCGAGATCCCCGGAGAGCAAGTGGTTGACCCAGATACCGAATTGCACAAGCAAGCTACGATCCAGCCCCAGCGAGGCGCGTAAATCCGCCAATGCTGCTGGTGTCGCCAGATCGCCAAGCATCAGTTGCGCCGCATCACCGGGGATCAGGCGGATCAAGACAAACACGGCGACAGCCACGATGACAAGCGTGGGAATGGCCATGACAATCCGAGCAAGACAAAAACGCAGCATGTCGCTACTCCATTATCATGAGTTGCCGTTTCTATCAGCAGGCTGCTTGCCTGCTCTCGCGGCACGCCGCTGTTTCAATGCATCGGCAAGAAAGTCCTGCACCGTATCGACGCACAGCAATCCCTCGTGCGGCACGTTCTCGACGATGTCCAACTTGACATCGATGCCTGCACGCACGAAGGATTGACGCAGGCTCTCCAGACGCGCGGGCCGGGTACTGCCGGCATCGTTAGCGCCAGGCATATAGAACTTTCCGCCCTCCTGATGCGTGATTTCCCACGTTTCCAGATCGGCGGCGCCTACCACCATATGCACGGCCACTTGCTTCAGGGCATCGATATTCAAGGCCTTGCCGAACCGCTGCTCCATATCACGCACGCCGATCCACCAATCACGATCGGCATCCAGCAGCGTCACCGACCCCGGCGCGCCGATGGACACCGTCCACAAACGCTCGGGATGCAACAGCGTAAAACGGTTAACGAATTGACCGCCACCGGAATAGCCAAACAGTGCAAACCGGCTGAAGTCACAACCGAATTTCGCCCCGATTTCATCTACCATGTCGAGCAGAATATGGTCATAGCGCAGCTCGCCTTCTTTGATCTGCTTGAAACCATCGCGATTGCCGTCGCCCAATACACCTACCGGGAACAACGGGCACAACACAATGCAATCATTCCAACGGGCGAACTCGGCAAACGCATCACGATATTCCACAAAAGCGCGGCCCGTGCCGTGCACAATCACCACCAACTCCATCGGATGCTCGGCGGTGTCGATGTGCGGAGGCACATACATGCAATACGAAAAGCGCGGATCGCTTTGAGACGCAAATATCGTAGCCTTGCCTAGATCGTAAAGCGCACGAGCGCGATCAGTATTGGTAACGGGAACAAGCATGGACATCCTCGAATAGGCAAATGACATACAGCCGGACGGACGCCGGATGTTATTTATTTGTGCATAAATTGGCGCCAATTTTAGTGGGATAAATCCCTCGATGACAAGAAAATAATCAGCGCAAGATCATTTCAGTGCCTGTTATCCGGCCTTGTAGCTCTTGAGATGCAGGCTGGTCTCGGTCGCCGCGATGCCTTTGATGAGCCGTACGCGCTCCAGAATCTCGGACATTTCGGCAATGTTCTGCGCTCGCAATTCAGCCAGCAGATCCCAACGCCCATTCGTGTCGTGCAGCGCAGCAACACCAGGTTCGCCCAGCAATACGCTGATGACTCGGCGAGTCTCATTGCCGTCGATGGCAATACTCATCCATGCCGATATTTGCTCGGGATGCGCATCGGGTTGTAGCCGCACCGTGTAGCCGACAATGATGTTTTCGGCCTCCAGGCGGGCGATGCGGTTATTGACGGTGCCGCGTGAAACGTCGAGACGTTTGGCAAGGGTCGCCACCGACTCCCTCGCGTTGGCTCGCAGCAATCCGAGTAATCGTTGATCGAGATCGTCCATTCTCATTTCGTCAATTCTTGGTGCCAGTTTGGCATCTTATCGTGGTTTTCTGTACGGGATGCAGACTATTTCTTGACAGCGATACGCATCAGAATTTCGGGTATGAACAACGGAGCAAACCATGACATTATTGCTGACCACTCCCGACGTAGTATCCCTGATCGAACGACGAACGCTGCCTGACTTCCTGCGGCAATTGGAACAAGCCATCCACGACGACTTCCTGCGCTGGCTGGACTTCGACAAGTCCGCCCGGCTGGCCGCTCACTCACCTGATGGCGTGATCGAATTGATGCCAGTGGCCAATGATCAGTTGTACAGCTTCAAGTACGTCAATGGCCATCCCAAGAATCCGCAGTCAGGATTGCCTACGGTCATGGCCTTCGGCGCCTTGGCGGAAGTATCCACGGGTAAACCATTACTGATCAGTGAATTAACCCTGACGACCGCCTTGCGTACCGCAGCGACATCAGTGATGGCCGCTCGCGCGCTCGCACGCAAAGATTCGCGCTCGATGGCCCTGATCGGCAACGGCGCGCAAAGCGAGTTCCAGGCACTTGCCTTTCATCACCTGCTGGGTATCTCTGAACTGCGTGTCTACGACATCGATGCCGCGGCGACTCGCAAGCTGGTCGACAATCTGGCCACGACGACCCGCCTAAAGGTGATCATCGCGAATAGCGCGGCACAAGCCGTACATGGCGCCGATATCGTGACGACCGTCACCGCCGACAAGACCTACGCCACCATCCTGACACCCGAAATGATCGAACCCGGCATGCATTTGAACGCGGTCGGCGGAGACTGCCCGGGCAAGACCGAATTGCATCGCGACATCCTGGCTCATGCATCGACCTTTGTAGAGTTCGAACCTCAGAGCCGCATTGAAGGCGACATCCAACAGATGCCTGCAGATTTTCCAGTCACCGAATTATGGAGAGTGCTGCGCCAGGAGGTCAAAGGCCGTACCAGCGCCGATGAAGTCACCGTCTTCGACTCAGTCGGCTTTGCCATGGAGGATTACTCTGCCCTGCGTATGCTGTACACCGAAGCTCGCGAACAGGGCATCGGCCAAGAGGCGACGCTGATCCCTGAATTACAAGACCCCAGAGATTTGTACTCCACGCTGGTTGCACAGACCGCTCGTATGGCGCCCGCTCGACGCGCCGCTTAAATCACACGGCAGGTTACGGCGCTGCCAGCAGCGCCGTAACCCAAAGGGGTTACTCCTTCTTGCTCACTTCCCAGGCTCGCGGCTTGCGCAGCGCCCATGGCTTGTAGCCTTCAATGCCGTCCCGGAATGCCCCGACATCCGCTCCGTTATACAAAGGGATAGTCGGGATGTCGCTCAGAAACATGCCGTGCAACTGATCGAAGATCAACTTACGTTTCTCTCGATCCATTTCCTGCGCCGCCTGCTCGATCAATTTGATGGCTTGCGGGTTGTCCCATACTTTGCGTGGCTGAGTCGCCTTGTCGCCGGACACGGCTTCATAGCTTTGCGCGGGATCCATGCGCGGTGAGTACGGCTGCACCAGCATCTGATATTTTCCGGTCACATAACGGTCCTGCAATGCCCCCCACTCCATGACGTCCAGCCGTACATTGATGCCAACGGACTGCAGCATGGCTTGCACCAATACCGCCGCGTTATACGACTGGGCGTAGCGTCTGGAGGCGATCAAGGAAATCGGCTGCCCCTGATAACCGGATTCCTGGAGCAGTTTCTGCGACAACGCAGGATCGTAGGTCCAGCCTTTTCTTTGCACGTCGTCAAAGTAACTGGAAGCCAGGGGCACAATGGAATTATTCCAGGGTGCCAGTTTTTCATTCACCGCATCGGCTAATTGCGCATAATCAATCGCATGCGCCATCGCTTCGCGCAGCTTTGCATTGCTCAGCACGGCATCACGTGTCTGGATGAGCACGCCCGTCATTCCCAACGTATCGGCGTGCGCCACAGTGATCCCCGGCGATTTCTGCATTTCTGGAACGTCCGTGTTGGACAAATCCGAGATGATGTCTATGTCTTTGCGCTGCAAAGCCAGCTTGATGGTCGATTCATCAGGAATAATGACGAAACGGACCTCATCGACCAGTGGACGCTTGGAACCGGTAAACCCATCCCTCTCCCCGCCTGCCGCGCCCGTGCGATTGGCATAGTCCTTGAATTTTTCCAGGCTGATATATTCGCCACGCCGCCACTCTTTCAACTCGAACGGGCCTGTGCCGATGGGATGATCCCACGTCCCGTCTGCACGTACGGAGTCCCGATGCAAGATGCCGGTGCCGCCACAGTCCAACCGCGACAAGCCATTCAGAAACAGGCCGCTGGGCCGTTCCAGCTTGAATATCACGGTAGATGCATCGGGGGTCTGCACGTCTTCGACTTTCACGCCATCACGGCCGTCGAATTCCGTGCGGCAACGCCAGCTGGTCTTCGGATCCATGTAATGCTGCCAAGTCCACAGCACGTCCGCCGAAGTCAGCGTCGCGCCGTTGTGGAACTTCACATTCGGCCGCAGCTTGAATGTGTAGGTCTTGCCGTCTTCGCTGACTTGCATTGATTCGGCGAGCTGTGGCTTGACATCTCCGCGCTCGCCAAAAGCTACCAGCCCTTCGACGATATGCTGCACGACGGTGTCGCTATTCGCGTCGCGATTCACGCCTGGCTGAGTCGACCGAATATCGGCCGTCAATGCGATGCGCAACGGCGTGGCAGCATAGGAGGTCGAACCCAGAGCGAGGGTCAAACATACGGCGGTCATGCTCTTCGACATAGTATTCATTTTTCTACTCCCCCGATAACTGTTGTGGAATATGGTGAGTCATCTGTTTTCTCTTATTGGTAGAACACACTTGTGACAGCGGCCTTCAGCGCTTTACCATCCCCGTCAGATCGGGATGGTGCAACAAACCACTATTCACGTTGACGCTGCGCTGTACCGTAACTCGATCGCCATCGAATATGCACACGACAGTGTCCTTGAAAGCAGTCTGCGGAAAAATCCAAGTCATTTCCAATGTGTTTGCACTGGCCCATCGTGCCGTGGCAACAACCGGCTCGCGGTCAAAGGTATAGCCATGATGCAAATCCTGCCCCGGCATACTCGTAGCAGACTCTATCCACTGCCCCAGACCCGCCCGTATCTCGTATGACCCATTGGCATCGGTCAATCGAAAGCGGCATTCATCATCCGCAAATGCGAGCCGGATCGACTCTACACCTGCGGCGTTCGGATCAATGGCGTAGCTGTTCCCTGCCACGGCGTCTTGCCTGTCTGAATACCCGGCAGAAGGCGCCAAAGGCTCGGCCTGCCAGACACACAGGCGTTGCCCCAAACGGCCATCCGCCCCGGCATCCAGTATTGGCGCCCCCAAAAAAGCCGGCACGAGATACTGCTGCACATAAGGCAGCAACGTCGCGCTCTTGTCTATCGCGGCCGTGATGGCCAATGTGGCGCCGTGCTCAGGAAATACCGTAACCAGCTGGACGAATACCCCTATGGCGCTGTAGGCGCCAGCCGGCCGTATTTGCCAGTGATAACCGTAGGTACTGTCCGGCCCGCCTTGTGCACGCGTGGAGTCATGCGCCCAACGTGCCGGCAAGACCTGCGTGCCATTCCATACGCCACCCTGAGCATGCAACAGTCCCAGTTTCAACAAATCGGCGGTTCTTGCGGTCAGGCCATTACCCCCGGGATTAACGCCGTCGGGCCCCACCGACCAACGCTCGTCACGGATATCCAGCGGCTCGAACAAACGCGGCTTCAGATAGGCGTGCAATGTCTGCCCAGTGATTTTGGTCAAGATGGCGGACAACATGTAGCTGGCCGCACTGGTATAGACATACCTCGTCCCGGGTGCGCAAACCAGAGGGATTTTGAAGAACTCCGACGTCCAGCTGCTGGCGATATTTCGCCACACGGAACCCGACACGCCGCTTGCGTGCCCTGTGCGCATCGTCAATAAATCGCGCACGGTCATGGCCAGCAACCATTCGCTGGCATCGGCAGGCACCTCGTCAGGGAAAAAACTCACGACCTGGTCCGAGAGGCTCAGCAGCCCTTCGTCGATGGCCAGTCCAATGGCGCAAGCGGTAAAACTCTTGGCCACTGAATGCAAGACGCGCAGCCGGTCAGCACGATACGGCCAGCGCCACCCCTCGGCGACGACCTTGCCGTGGCGATGCAGCATGAAACTATGCACATCCAGCCCAGCAGACTCCAATTGGTCCAGGAAAATAATGATCTGATCGCTGTCGACCCCCACCGAAGAAGGGGCCGCACGTAGTAAACCGTCGTCGAAAACCGGCTTTGCTCCACCAGGAAAGATGCCACGCTGACCGCCGTCGACGCTCGTACTCTGCATGCCTAACCTCACTAAAGGGTGGTCGCTGGGATATCTCAGTACGGTAACACATTTTGGCGCCAATTTTATTCACAAAACGACGCCTGCTCGCTAAAACAACAGTTCGCTCAAAACAAAGAGCCCACCGTTGCCGGTGGACTCTTCGGTCGTGCCGCCATGAGCACACATGGAAAGCTGTCAGACGATCAGCCGGCATCCTCGGCCAGGAATTCAAACCCCATTGTGCGAGCCTGATAGTACAGGCCGCCATCCTGCACGATCAGAAATGCCGCACGCGTATCACCATCATTGTGATGCGAATGGGGAGCAGCAGCCGGGGTCACCAATGTTGCGCCGACTGTCCAAGGGCACGTCTGCCCATCGACTCGGGAATAACAGTCCTGCCCAGACAAGACCAGCGTCAACGCAGCCGAGTTATGGCGATGCGCCGATTGATGGCAGTGTGCAGGCAAGGTGTTCAATGACAGCGTCAGATTAGCCATCAAGTTGCGGCTGCTTTCATGGGCTTGTGCAGAAAAGACCACTGCCATCCCCGACGTGCCGGCATCTGGCATGGTTTGATAAATCGTCGCAATCTGATCCGCAATATCTTGGGCGCGAAAAATGACTGCCCCTGCCTCATGACCCGGAGACGCTGCAGAGGCCGCTCGTAAACCATGGTGCGCCAGCATCGGCTCGTCTGTCACCAGCCACGCCACGCAAGAAACGTCACCAGCATTGGCCAAGCGATGCTTTCCCGCCGGCAAATACAGCACATCGCCCGCGAAAACCTGCTGATCGGCCTCGCCATCCAAATCGGCAATCTGCAGCGTTCCGCACATCACGTACCAAATGGAACCGCTGGCAGTGAAATCCGCCTCCAAAGCATCGCCTACGTTAATGCGCGCGTAGCGCGCCAGCATGAAGGGCGTCGTGGCGGGATACGAGGTCGCCAATGCTTGCGATTGATCGCACACGACATAACCTGTCGCGGCGTCGGGCTGTAGCGCTTTTCTCACCGGCTCCGAAAAAATTCCGGCCGGTACCGCGGACAAATGGATATTGAACGCATTAGCCGAATTAAAGTAGCGCGCACGGCGTTCGGCCGCAAATAGCGGACGGGTAGCCGTTCCCACTGGCAGCGCCGCCATGGACGACTGGCGTTGAGGCTCACTTCCAGAAGACATAACGCTTTTCCAGAAAATTAATCGTGCCAAAGAAAATCAAGCTCGCCGCAGACGCGACGAAAATTGCGGACCACACTTGGACGAAATCAATCTGCAGTACCGCTTGATATATCGTCCAACCCAAGCCGCCCGTTGCCCCAAGCATTTCGGTAACGATAGCCACGATCATGCTGCGTACAGTCGAGACCCGCATGCCGGCCGCAGTCAGAGGAATAGCCGCGGGCACCCGCAAGCGCCACAAGATCGCCGCACGATCGGCGCCGAAACTGCGCATCAGATCCACTGCCCTCTGATCGACGCGATCCAGGCCGGCCAAGGCATGCAAAAACACGGTAAAGCCCACGGCCAATGCCACCATGATGATCTTGGACTCGGGACCAATACCAAACCACAGCAGGATCAGCGGCGCATAGGCCACCACGGGCACGGAGTTCAGCGCGGTAGCCGTAGGCAGCAACACACGGCGGGTGGCCGGCAACATCGTCAATATCACTGCCAACAGCACTCCACCGGCAGACCCCAGGAAAAATCCGCCTATGGCCTCCATCAGCGTCATCGCCGCCGCATTGCCCAAGGACGTTCGCTGATCCACGATAGCGGCCAGAATGCTGCTGACGCTCGGCAATACGTAAGCAGGCAGATCAAACACCCGCGCCGAGGCTTCCCACAGTATCGCAACACCGGCCAGCCCCATCAGGGCACGCGTCGTCGCCCTCGAAGGACGTAAACGATTGAGGTTCACAGCTCGCTTCTCCAGAAAACCACGCGACGCTCTGCTAATGCGACCAGACCATAAAAAGACGTCCCCAGCAGCCCTGACATCAGAATCGCTGCCCATAGGGCAATGACCTGCTCGTTGTACATTGCCTGCAACAACAGCACTCCGAGCCCTGTGGTGTCGCCGAACCATTCTCCGGCGATGGCGCCTAGCAAGCTCAACGTACACGCCAACCTCAGCGCCACAAAAATCTGCGGCAGCGCAGCAGGCAACTGCAAACGGAACAAGAGTTGCCAGCGCGTCGCGCCAAAGCTTCTCAGCAGATCGACCTGCCGTTGATCGACGGCATCCATGCCATGCAATGTATTCACGGTGACAGGGAAGAACGTCAGGTAGAACGCAATCAATGCCTTGGCCAATATGGTGTTGCCGAACCACAGTACGACCACTGCACCAAATGCGATCACCGGTATCGTCTGCGAAATCACAAACAAGGGGAAAATCAGCTCACGCAAGGTGCGGGACTGTTTAAACAGCACGCCGTTGGCTACCCCCACCACCACACCCATGGCGAAGCCCAGCAGCGTCTCGCTCATCGTTCGAAAAAAACCCGCAATATAGGCGTCCGGAACGGCGATGATGGACATCACGATGTCGGACAGCCGTGGCAGGTAGTACGGCTTGATATTGCCCAGCACCACCACGCCCTCCCACAGCGCGGCGGCGATCAGGATTGCAACCGCGCCACGCAGCGTCGTCAGCGCGGCAGACCGAAGCATCGCGGCCGCGTTGCTCATGGACGCCGCTCCTCGACAGGAATGGCCTGTAGAAAACGGCCGTCAAATGCGGTGGCCACATCTACGGGCTTGGTGAGGACCTTGTTCTTGAGCAAAAACTCCTCGGTTGCCTGAATTGCTTTGGAGTCGATCCAGAACAAACCCTCGGTCTTGGCCTGCCCCGCCGTCATCAGACGATAGGCTTCCGTGAGCATGAATTCCTGATGGGCTCGGTCCAGCGTAGGAGCGACTTTCATCACCGCGTCGACCGCCTCCTTGGGATGCGCCATGGCATCGCGCCACCCCCGGATGGATGCCCTCAGGAATTTCGTAATCAGCTCGGGCTGCTCCTGGGCCGTTTTCCTGGACACGATCAGGGTATCGCGCGGAAAGGTCACGCCATAGTCCTCGGCCACGAAAGTACGCAGATTATCCGCCCCCATCCGCTGCTTGATCGTGTAAAGCTCGTTGTACCAAGTCGCGGTGGCGACATCGACATCCCCATTGACGAATGGCGTGACACTGACCTGTTGCGGCTGGATATCTACCTTGCTGCGGTCCACGCCGTTGTTAGCCAGCATGCCAAACAGCACATAGTTCGCGCCAGTGAACCAGGCGGTCACTTTTTTGCCTTCGAAGTCCTTCAACGTCTTGACCGGACCGTCTTTGCGCGTCACGAAGACAAAAGGCGTCACCTGATGCGAGACGCCTACCGATACGATAGGCATGCCTTTATCGATCGCCGCCATCACGCTATCAGTGCCGCCAGACAGACCGAACGTATCCGCGCCCGTGGCAACCAGATTCTCGGTCAGCAGATTGGGGCCGCCGGGATTGATGGTCAGATCAATGCCCTCGTCCTTGTAGTAGCCCTTCTCCAAGGCGTAATAAAAGCCCGCGAACTGCGTCTGCGGCAGCCATTTCAAGCGCAGTGTCGCTTTCACCAGATCTGCGGCCTGCGCAGCGAGAGGGGCCAATACAGCCAGACCCAACGTGGCCGAAGCCGCCAATACCGCCAATGTGCGTCGTTTGTTCATGATGATTCCGGCAAGTGCCACAAGGAAGATAGGAAAAAAAGCGTCGAAGAGATTTTTCCCGGTCCATTACGGACCAGCGCGTTATCCCGGCTCGTCGCCTCAAAATGGCCGCGAGCCCGCCACCGTCGTTCTGTGCATGACACGGCGATACTTGTTGTCGTCATAGGGCGTCGCGCAATGCATGGTGCAACGGTTGTCCCACAAGATCAGATCGCCTTGCTGCCAACGGTGACGAAACACGAATTCATCCTTGATGGCATGTGCATTCAGCTCGGCCAGCAGCGCATCAGATTCCGTGTCCGGCAGATCATTAATGCACTTCACGATATCCTGCCCCACATACAAAGACAGTCTTCCTGTTGTAGGATGCGTGCGCACCACGGGTTGATTCACATCTGGCGTACGCGCCTTTTGCTCGTCGGTCAGCGGCGCACGGTCTGCAAACGCCTTGCCGTAATAACCCGCATACGAGTGGGTGGCACGCAAGTTCCGAATACGTTGCTGCATGTCAGCTGGCAGCCCCTCATACGCCAGATGCATGCTCGCAAACAAGGTATCGGCGCCCTCTGGCGGCACCTCCACGGCATACAACAGCGATCCCATACTGGGCTCGGCCACATATGACAGGTCCGAATGCCAGTTCCAGCCTTCTTTATGGTTGCCAATAGGCTTTCCGTTCTCACTCACGTTGGAAAGCACGTAGATCTCGGGCAGCCCGGTTGTCAAAAACTGCTTGAGCACATGAGTCATCAGGGGACCGAAACGGCGGCTGATTTCAACGTGGCGTTCATTCGACAATTTCTGATTTCGCAGCAGAATGAGCGAATGTTGATCCAACTCCTCGACCAATGCGTCGATTGCGTTATCGCTATCTGGCGATGACAAATCCAGATCCAACACCTCCAGACCAAAACCGGGGTGCAACGGTCGGGTATTCAACACAATGGGTTCCTCAAACGTAGGCAAAAGCGATGTGGAAAGCATGATTAATTCCGATAAGAAGGATCCTGACGATCCAATTGACGAATGAACGCAGGCCACTCGCGCTCGCCCGCCACCAAAATGTCGCCTTTCATTTCCCAGAACTGTCTGGCGGCTTTTTCGCAGACCTCGTGAGACGGCAAAACGAGCGGGCCCGCCCCTCCCGCCACTGAAGCCTGCATCTGCAGCTGTATCTGTGCAGCACGCTCGAAGTAGTACAGCAGCATGAAGGCTTCGCCGGGAGTACGCCCCACAGTCAGCAAGCCGTGATTGCGCATCAACATGACGGGATGCTGGCCGAGATGCGCGATCAAGCGTTCCTGCTCGTCCAGATCGATCGCCACGCCCTCGTAATCGTGAAACGCCTGGCGCTGATAAAAGCGCATCGCGAACTGCGACAGCGGCAACAAGCCATCCCGCTGGGCAGAGACGGCAATACTGGCATCCGAATGCGTGTGCAGTACGCAGACCGCATCATGGCGACTCTGATGAATCGCGCCATGAATGACGAAACCAGCGGCATTGACCTGGTATGGCGAATCGCAGAGTTTTTGACCATGGATATCGATACGCACAAGGCTGGATGCCGTGATCTCCTCAAACAACATGCCATAGGGATTAATCAGAAATTGATCATCGGTTCCCGGCACCCGCAATGAAATGTGGTTGTAAATCAGGTCGTCCAAGCCTAGTTGCGCCACCAGGCGGTAGCAGGCGGCAAGGGACACACGGGCCTCCCACTCGGCTTCTCCATACTGCTCTCGGCCAAGCTCGACCGTGTTGGATACCAATTGCGCAGGCGCTAAGGTGATATTCATCATCACGTTCAATGCCCTCCTTTGCTGCGCTCGCTGGCCGTAAAGGACTTCATGCTTTCTTCTTCAATCGCCTCCAGCAATACACGCTTGAGCTTCATGAATTCGGCGGACGTGACGATATCCGCGCGACGCGGACGGGGCAGGCTCACTACCTGCTCCATCTTTACTTGCCCGGGCCGCGACGTCATGACCAGCACGCGATCCCCGAGAAAGATCGCCTCGTCCACGTCGTGAGTAATGAATAGAATCGTGCGCCGATGCTTTTGCCAGACGTCGAGCAACCAACGCTGCATCATCGTGCGCGTCAACGCATCCAACGCGCCAAATGGCTCATCCAGCAGCATCAGATCGCGGTTGAACATGAACGTCCTCATCAGGGCAACGCGCTGACGCATCCCCCCGGACAACTCATGCGGATACTGCTTTTCAAATCCCGCCAAACCAAATTCGGGCAACATATCCAGCGCAGCGCGCCGTGCATCAGCGCGGCGCGCGCCTTCGAGTTCCACAGCCAGAATGGCGTTATCGATCACGGTCCGCCAGGGCAGCAGCAGGTCGCGCTGCGGCATAAAGGATACTTTGCCCAATAGATCCCTGGCTTTGCAGGGTTTGCCCAGGAATTCAATCCGCCCGCCATCATCGGGCTCTTCCAAACCGGCAACGATATTGAACAGCGTGCTTTTTCCGCAGCCGCTGGGGCCTACCACGGTCACGAACTCGCCGGGGGTAATAGACACGCTCAGGTCGCTCAGTGCGCACGTCTTGCCAAACGTTTTAGACACTCCGCTCAGCGTTAATAACGGCGCAGATAACCCCTGAGCCAAGTCGGGCAGCGCAGCAGCAGTGCGGCTATCCGGGTTGACCGAATACATAGCTCGTGAGGCTAATGAATGCGCGGTCATATCGGGCCCGCCTGTGCCAGCGTGGTCAACGTCCCTTTCAGCCCAAAATCCATCGTTCACCTTCCTTCGGAAATGTTTGTATGCATGAACATTGACTATGTATTTCCCGATTCCAAACACGATCGGTAAATCGTCGCTCCATGTCTATCAAGCAATACCTGTGCCAGCATTTTTGGCCTTAAAACTCAGTCATGAGGCTAGGATTGCGCTAACTTGGTGCAGTTTCTGGTGCATACTTGGCTCGATCTGGAGCATTTAATTATTTATTTCTTGTATACATTAGCCGCTAAAATAGGGAGAACGATGACGCCGGGGCTTAACCCGCCCCCTTGTTCTCCTCCGCTATATTTAGAGAGACCGAAGTGAAGGTAGACTTCTCCCCGTCAACAACATCATCCGCGCCGTCCATCACAAGCCGTACACGGACGGCGTCGCCTCGCCATCAGCCGGACATGAAACCCGTTCAGAACCGCTCCGAACAGATTCAACAAACATTGGAAGCCGAGATTTTTTCGGGAAAACTGAGTCCGGGCGCACGTTTGGATGAAGTCGAACTCGCAGAACGCTTTCAGGTATCGCGCACCCCCGTACGCGAAGCACTGCGGCATCTGGCCTCGGGCGGCCTGATTCAAATGCGCAACCGTCAGCCCGCCTTGGTAGCGACGCTCTCCGCACACAAACTCGTGGAAATGTTCCAGGTCATGGCGGAACTGGAGGGCCTATGCGCCCGTATGGCAGCCCGCCGCATCACCCCCGCGCAGATTGCGGAGCTCAATCGTTTACACGAAGCCCTCATCTTGCTGTCAAACACGGATCGGGTCGAAGAGTTCTATGATGTGAACCGGCAGTTTCACGAATTGATCTACGAAGCTTCTCAAAACGAATTTCTGGCTGAGCAAACCCGAGCGTTGCGTAATCGTATCGGCGCCTATCGGCGCCTGGTCACGCACAAGCCCAGCCGTCGCGAGGGCACCATCAGCGAACATGCTGAAGTCTTACGCTGCATCGTCAAAGGCGAAGAAGACGCCGCGGCCAACGCAATGCGCGGACATGTGAACCTGTTGGGCGAGAAACTGCTGGATTTCATCGCCCTGTTTCCTAAAAGCTCCGAGTCTGAATTAGCCGGATGAGTTTGCGCGTATTGGAGTATCGGCCGCCTATGGCCGTTTTCTCCTTGCGCATATCTTTATGCCCTTGAGCATATTGCCAATAGAGCTTTGTTCTTTGCCGACGGCGTCCATATCATTTCTGCTTCTATTGCAGCGCGAGTACAGCAGCGCGACACATATAGCAGACAATGCAACGACGTACTTTCCTCTCCCTGCCCGCTCTCGGCCTTGCCTATGGGCTGACACTGCCCGCTGCCAACGCAGAGACTTCCTCCACCAAACTCGTCATCGCTGATCAAAGCGAGTTGGTACGTAACCTGCTGGAGGCCAGCGGTGAGCGAGACAAGCTGAACCTGGAATTGCCAAACTTTGCCGGCGGCCCGGCCATCTACGAAGCCATCCGTGCCGGTGCGCTCGACATTGCCTACGTCGGTGACACGCCCCCCATCCAGGCACGGGCCGCCGGCACGCTGCTGCCCATCATTGCGAGCTTTACTCGTGAACGCGCGCAGTACATCCTGACCTCCCGTCCGGGCCTCGTCATCAACAAGCTGGCTGAATTGAAAGGCAAGAAACTCAGCTACGTCGAAGGTTCGGGCCGTCAGGTCTATTTGATCGAGGCGCTCAACCGCACAGGATTGTCGTTGGCCGATGTCGATCTGGTTCGCCTGCGCGTAGCCGATCTGCCCGACGCCATCCGCTCAGGCGCAGTGGACGTCGCCGTACTGCAAGAGCCGCACGTTACACGCTTGACCAAGCAGGTCGGCGCCTCACCCGTGCTTGATCCAGAAGAACGCCACATCCTGCCTTCGACCAGCTATTTCTACGCACGCCCCGACGTGTTGGCTGACCCGGCCAAAGCGGCCTCCATCGGACAGTTCTTGGCGGCATTCACGCGCGCTGCCACATGGAGCAACGCCCATCAGGCCCAATGGGGTCAGGACTACTACGTCACGTTCCAACGCATATCGCAAGACGACACCAAGGCCATTCTCGCGTCGCAGTCGCCATACGTATTGCAGACCTCGACCGAAGCTATTGCCCACCACCAGAAGCTGATCGACATCCTCTATCAAGCTGGCGCCATCAAAGAACGCTTCGACGCGCGGCAATCCTTCGTCGATACCTACGACAAGATCATCACCGCGTCACGCTGAGACCTATTTTTAAGCAGACATAACCCTCGACTGGCGTTGCTGGGTTTGGTGCCACGCCCAGGAGGCCATCATGACGAAAGCCCTTCAAAACACATTGGCATATGCGCCAAGCCAAGCCCACCATCGTGCCACGCCGGCACCGCCCGCACGCCCGGTCAACCTTGTGCCCGCACGCTTACCGCCAGGCTGGCGATTGTCAGGCCCTGTGCTGCTCCTCGTGCTCTGGGAGATCGCCTCGCGCACTGGCCTCCTGTCGCCTGAAACACTCACTGCGCCATCAACCGCTCTGGTGACAGGGTACGACATGCTGGCCGACGGCACCCTGCTGCCGCATTTTCTTGCCTCTGCTGCACGCGCGTACACCGGGCTGGCGCTGGGCGTACTGATAGGAGTTGTCTTGGCCCTGTTGTCGGGGCTCACACGCACAGGCGAGGCCCTGATCGATGGTGTCGTTCAGATCAAACGCGCCATCCCGACGCTGGCATTGATTCCATTGGCCATTATCTGGCTGGGCATCGGAGAGGCAATGAAGGTCTTTCTGATTTTCACCGCCGTGCTCGTTCCTATCTACATCAATACGCACGCCGCTCTGCGTGGCATAGACATCGGTCATGTCGAACTGGCCACCACCCTAGGCCTGACACGCCGCGAGTTCATCCGTAAAGTCGCATTGCCGGCAGCTTTACCCGGTTTCTTTGTGGCCCTGCGTCTGGCTGTGGCTTTATGCTGGACCGCGCTCGTGGTACTCGAACTCATCAATACCCAGACCGGTATCGGTTATTTGATGAATCGTGCACGCGACTGGGGTCAGACCGACATTATCGTGGTCGGCATCATCATCTACGCCGCACTGGGCCTGGCCTCTGACGCAGCGGTGCGCTTTGTTGAGTCGCGCGTGCTGTCTTATCGCAGGACTCTTGGCTCATGAATTCGCCTATCGACTCCAACGGCTCGATCATTCTGCGCGAAGTCTCACGCGCTTTCTCTGGCAAGACCATTCTGGATCGGATTTCACTGGACATAGAGCCCGGGCAGTTTGTCGCTCTGCTGGGGGAATCCGGATCGGGCAAGACAACGTTATTGCGAGCACTTGCCGGTCTCGACCTGGATGCTAGCCGGACGGGACACATCAGCGCCCCCACCAATACCTCGGTCCTGTTCCAGGATGCCCGGCTGCTGCCCTGGCTAAGCGTGGGTGAGAATCTGCGCCTCGGGCTGCGCCGTCCCGACTGTGAGTCGGCAGTGCCCGAGATGCTCGAAGCCGTCGGTCTAGGCGACAAGGCCGACGTCTGGCCCAGCACGCTTTCTGGCGGGCAAAAGCAACGCGCTGCGCTGGCGCGTTCGCTGTTGCGTGAGCCCACGCTGCTGCTCGCCGACGAGCCCTTTGGTGCGCTCGATGCACTGACCCGCCTGCGTATGCAAGCCCTGCTCTTCCAACTGGTCGAACAGCATCGCCCCACTGTCATACTCGTCACGCACGACGTGGACGAAGCCCTGCTGCTGGCCGATCGTATTCTGGTGCTCAAGGATGGGCGCATCCACGAAGACCATCGAGTGACGCTGCCGCACCCGCGCCAAACGCATCAATCCGGTTTCGCCACGCTGCGCTTGGCCTTGCTGCGCAATCTGGGCGTCGAAACCGAAGTCGTTTAACAAACACCCTGCCGGACTCGCCCTGCGAGCCAGGCAGCCGCATATTTTTTCCGGCGTGACTGCCGCAGTTTTGCTGAGCAACAGATGACTCGCCCTCTGAATCGCCAATTGCACCTGAATCTATTTTTGATGTCGCGCGGCCACCATGAAAGCGCATGGCGTCACCCCGATGCCTCGCCTCTAGCGCTGACCGACCTGGAGCTCTATGCCAAATCGGCGCGCCTGGCCGAAGCCGCAACGTTCGATGCGGTCTTTCTTGCTGACTCTCTGGTGGCAGCGACCGGGGCACGCAGCGCGCCGTCCAATGGCCTGGAACCCTTGACGCTGCTGTCGGCGCTCGCCGCGTTAACGTCGCGCATCGGCCTGATCGGCACCGCCTCCACCACCTACAGCCATCCCTACACGCTGGCCCGCCAATTCGCGTCGTTGGACCATATCTCAAAAGGCCGTGCGGGATGGAACATCGTGACATCGTGGGCGCCTCAGGCCGCGGCCAACTACGGCTTGGCGCAGAACGTCGAGCATGGCGAAAGATATCGCATCGCCGAAGAGTTCCTCGAGGCTGTCGATTCGCTCTGGCGCAGCTATCCGGCCGATGCTGTCGTCGATAACCGGGCAGAGGGCTACTACCATGATGCCTCGCTCATCCAACCTGCCAACTACAACGGCGACGCCATCAAGACCCATGGTCCGTTGAACATCCCTGGCAGCCCCCAAGGCCGGCCGGTTTACATCCAGGCCGGACAATCCGACACGGGCCGTGCTTTCGCCGCACGCTGGGCCGAGGCCATTTTCACCGCACACACCAGCAAGGAGTCGGCCCAGGCCTTCTACACAGATATCAAGGCACAGGCCATCGCCCATGGACGCCGTGCGCAAGACATCGTCATTCTGCCCGGCATCAGTGCCGCGATCGGTTCCACCCGCCACGAAGCGAAGCAGGTCTGGGAAGAACTCAATGATCTCACCAGCCCCGAAGTCGGCCTGACCCGTTTGTCCAACCGCTTTGGCGGCCACGATTTTTCGGCGGTACCGCTGGATCGCCGGCTGACCCGTGATGATTTTCCAGACCCGAATCTCGTCGAAGCCTCCAAGAGCCGTGTGGTCGGCTACGTTGATATGGTCCTGCGCGAAGGCCTCACACTGCGTCAGTTGTTGCGACGCCTGGCCGGCGCTCGCGGACATTTCACCGCCACCGGAACTCCGGAAGAAATCGCCGATACGATTACCGACTGGTTCCAGACCGGCGCGGCAGACGGCTTTAACGTCATGCCACCGATCTTGCATAGCCAGTTCGAACTGTTTACGTCAGAGGTGGTGCCGTTGCTGCGCAAGCGTGGGCTGTTTCGCAGCGAGTATGAAGGACATACGCTGCGCTCACATTTTGGATTGACGTCGTCGGCAACCCATACGTAGGGTTCAGCAAAAAGACTGCTTGCATTAGCAAAGTCACATTAAACTTCACTTTAATTTGACATCAGCAATGCAAGTGACGACCCAATGGGGCACACGCCAAGACTCTTTCCAACCAGCTGCAAAACTGGCACCTGAGCTTACGTTATAGCCCCAGCCTGTCCTTCAGTCGCGCAATGAGATCCATCCTCTCATGCAAGATGGCTAGGATTAGCGCCTGGCGATTCTGTCGAGGCAGGCAAAAGAGCACATGCTTCCCTGCCCGCCTTACGCGCAAGCCGGGAAGCAGTTCGTCCAACACTGTGAAGACTCCTTGGCCGTCGGATACTTCACAAGCTGCGTTTTCTAGCTCGGCAACATAAGCAACACTCTGCGTTTCACCCCAAGTCCCTACGGTATAGCGAACAATGTCCCGTAAATCTGCAGCGGCCCCACGGGAAAGAACGTAGGGACGAGTCATCGCACCTTACTGCGGCGCAGTTCCATCATGGCGATGTCGGAAATGCTGCCCTCTTCCAATTCGCCGCGCTCTGCCTGGGCCAGGCGTTCGTTAAGCAGGGTCTTCAGTTCATACAGGGCCTGTTCCTCCCCAACTGCCTGAGGGAACAGGCGCTCGAGGGCGTACTGTTTGATGGTCTTACCTTCCAGAGCAGCCATCGCCTTGAGAGCTTGGTGCTGCTTGTCGGTTACGTCTATGGTCAAGCGGCTCATGGGCATACCTCTGCCTATCAGTCTAAAATGACCACATTACCACAAATGTGGGCCTTAAGGCAGAGGCGCGAGGAACAGCCCTTCGAGGGCCATTAAAATAACTCAAAATGTAACTTCGGATACGACATATGCGTTTCAAAAGCCACTATGACACGTTAAAAGTTGCAAGAGACGCTCCCTTTTCCGTTATACGCGCTGCTTACAAGACGCTGGCACAACAGCACCACCCAGACCGAAAGCTAAACAATGCCGAAGCAGCAGAGCTTATGAGCTTGTTAAATCAAGCTTACGAGATACTCTCTAACCCCGAAAAACGAAAGCAATACGACGAGACCCTCAGCCGAGAGGAGGTTGGTACCGTCCCTCCACGAACAAGTTCGCCTCCCCCTAAACAGCAACCAAACTCGTCATCCACATCCGCGTCGAAGCCGCCTCACGCAGCGGGGAAAAAAACATCTATGGGTGAATCCGCTTCCACGCTATCTTCGTTTGCTTCCCTCATAAAGCCCGCGGCAGTTATCTGTGTATTGGTATTTTTCATTTTGCTATTCAAGCTGAGCTTTTCATTGCAGCACACCACTACTCAAGAGCCGCGCAACGCCTATCCACACGCCCCTCCCAATGTCGCCCCAACGCCGACGCTAGCGTCCTCCACACTTACGGCCTCAGCGTCGCCCCCACCTATTCCTTTCTCTACTCCAACAGAGCCAGAGTCGTCATGGCTGCCTGATATCGGCCTTACCGCAACTGTTGACACTGAGCAGCTCAATGTAAGAAATGGTCCTGGCACTAAGTTTGACGTAATAGGGAAATTAGCACAGGGAGTCCCGGTGGTAATCAGGGGCAATGTCCAAGGTAGTTGGGTCGCAATTCTTTATGGCGAAGGGACGGGCTATGTAAACAAAAAGCTGCTTAGATTTCAGGGCCGTCTCTCAACAGTCCCGCCAGTAGACTGCCAAATCGAGCGCCCTCCTTCAGGAAAGATTCTCTTGAAGAACAGTAGCGGCCCACATCAATTGGAAGTCCAAGCGCCGTTCGACAATGACGTATATGTAAAACTCAAGAACGTCAGTGGCCAGACAATCCTAGCGGGGTTTGTAGGTCAGGGGCAATCATTCACATTCGGAGGCATTCCAGATGGCTCTTATCAGGCTTGGTTTGCCATGGGCACGAATTTCAGCACGGCCTGTCGTCGATTCATGACCGACATGGTTGCTACGTTCGACCCGAACTTTCAGGAATACCGCAGCTCGGTTCAGGGGAACTACATTTATCATCAGGTCATGAGATATTCGTTGCAGCTCCAAAGGGATGGGAACTTCTCGACTCAGACCGGCTCGGTTAATGATTTTATGTCCGACTAAAGAAACGGCCGTCCCCAGCTCACCGTGAGAATAGACGAAAAAAAAGCACTGGCGCCTATGCGCAGTGCTTTTTTAACTACAAAGAATTCTGGTGGGCTGTGAGTGGCTCGAACACTCGACCTACGGATTAAGAGTCCGCTGCTCTACCAACTGAGCTAACAGCCCTGATCTGCGGAACACGAAAACGCGCGCCAGCAGTCAAGAGGCAAAATTATACATGCTTCCCGATAACTCTCCAAACCGGCCCATAACGCACGCAAACTGACGTGTAACTTACAAAAACATGGTCGCTTCTGCGGCGTATATCCGGGATTACGCTGAATGCCCCCTGACCGCTATTGACAAGGCAGTAGGCCGTGTTCGATGATTCATTCCCACTTGTACGACGACGTACAAGAAACCAGCCTCACGCCCTGCGACCATTACCCTTGTCCGCAGCGATACCAGGACTGCGCGACCGGAGACAACCTCATGAGCAGTACCCCTGCCCAATCCCGTTTGTTCAACCGCTTGCTATTGACCGGCGCAGCCGGCGGTGTGGGCCGTGCTATCCGCCCTCTGCTGGCAGCTCAAGCCAAACACGTGCGCTTGTCCGACCTGCCTGCGGCGCTGACTGCTCAGGCAACGAACCTGGCTCCGCACGAAGAGGCCATCCCTTGCGATATCTCGGATCGCGCAGCGTTTGACGCGCTGGCAGCCGATTGCGACGCCATCGTGCATCTGGGAGGCGTATCCGTCGAGCGTCCGTTCGAGGAAATCCTCGAGGCCAACATCAAGGGCGTATTCAATCTGTATGAGGCGGCGCGCCATCATGGCATCAAGCGTATCGTGTTCGCCAGTTCGAATCACGTCACCGGCTTTTATCGCCAAGACGAGACCATTGACGCGCATGCCCTGCGCCGCCCGGATGGCTATTACGGCGTCTCCAAATCGTTTGGCGAAGACATGGCGCAGCTATATTTCGATCGCTACGGCATCGAAACGGCCAGCATACGCATCGGCTCGCTGTTTCCCGAACCAGCAGACCGGCGCATGATGGCGACATGGATCAGCCTGAACGATTTCGACGCACTGCTGCACCGCTGTCTATATACACCGGACATCGGCCACACCGTCGTCTATGGCATGTCGAACAATCGCACGGTGTGGTGGGACAACCGCTATGCCGCCAAGCTCGACTACACCCCGCGCGATACGTCGGAGATCTATCGGGACAAGATCGAGGAACAACCTGCACCGCCGGCAGATGACCCGTCGGTGATTTTCCAAGGCGGCAAGTTCACCGTCGCGGGGCCGTTCGAGCCGCAATAAATCTGCTTGGCAGTGCGTTCGGCACGTAGGTGCTGAGCGCCAGCTATTTGGATTTCGCTTTGCCCTGGGGCGAGGAGGCCTTGGCCGGCTGGCGCAGTTGCTGCATCATTTCACTGCATGGTTTTTCTTCCTCGCCGGAGCTGGGTGCCACCAGGGCCAGCAAGCTTGCCACAGGAGTCAACAGCACGCCCAACGCGACCGCGCCTGCGCCGCGCGCGGCCAGAGGAAGCACCTGCACCCCCGCATCGGGATTGGCAAAAGTACCTTTCACATACAGCGGTGAACGCAGCGAGAACAAGCGAATGCCTTTGCTTTCAGGCGAAATGTCCAGATCGAGCGTCTCATCCTTGAAATTGACATTGCCCTCGATCTGCACAATGGCATTTTCCGTATCAAAGACAAACACTCGCGGCGTCATGACGCCCTGTTTCATGTTCAGATCAGCCGCACCGCAATTGATCTTGACCTCTTCGTCACCGAACAATTTGCTGATCACGTAGTTGCCGACGTTCAGGCCGGCAATCTCCATGAGCCCTTTGCTGATGACACCGTCATTGACCAATAAGCGGGCATCGCCACTTGAGGTACCCAGCAAAGCCGCGACGGAATTGCCCGCGCCTTTCAACGCCACATCTCCGTTCAACTGGCCCAAGGCCTGCTGCATGGATTCGACGTTGGGAAATAGCTGCTTCAATCGCAAGCCTCGCACTGCGACCTTTGCGTCGCCGGTCATGGGTGTTTTGCCGCCATCGAGCTTCAAGTCGGAGTTGATCGTGCCACCGGCAAAGCCAAAGCGTAATGGGTCCAGTGTGAGCAAGCCGTTATCCAGCACAAGATGGACGTCGAGTTTACTGATCGGCCTTTTTTCGTCATAGACGATGCGCCCGGCAGTCAACGCCACATCCGCGTCCATGTCGCGCCATCGTTCGGTCCGGAATTGTTGCGTGGGCAGGACTTTGCCTCCGGATGGTTTCGCCTTGTCATCCCCTTTGGCGGCGGCCTTTTTCCCGGCGTTGGGCTCAACGCCGATCAGCGGCCCCAGGTCTTGCATCCGCAGCTGATTCGAGCTCAATTCACCTGTGAGCTTGGGACGCGGAACCCCGAGTTTGAACGTCAAGTCTCCGTGCAAGTCGCTCGCCCCGACCTTACCGTTGAAATCGCGATACCGGAACGTGGCGCCGTCAGCCTGTTTGAGTCGCGCGCTCAAGCGGCCATCGGTGGCGTAACGTGGCGTGTCCGGCAGGGTCACGCCGATCAGTGGGTACAGGTCCGACATCGTGGCGCCGGACAAGGCCAGACGCAAATCCAGCGCCCCAAGGTTCGCAGGGTCGGTCAACGTACCGGCTACCGCCACGTGCGTATCGCCGATGGTGACGTCAGCCTGCAAAGGGAAAGGCCGATTGGGATCTTTGACAGCCAGCATGCCGCCGATCTTGCCGTCGCCTTTCAGGGGCAGTTGCTTGTAGCGGCCTTTTACTTTCCAGCCAAAGACGTAATCGTCGGGAACGGCGACAGCGGTGTGGTTTGTCGCTTGCGTGGCGTTGGCACCGTCCTCGCCGCTGGCTGGCGGCTTGGTGGCCAATTCGGCTTTCGCCGCAGCCAACTGCGCACTGGAGGGTTTCGCCTGAGAACTCTGGGCGGCGGGCTGCTGGGCGGCAGGGGATGTGGCGGAGGAGGCCGGCTCCGCCGGTTTCACTGCTGCCGCTTTTTCGCCTGCCTTTGTTTTCTCGGATTTGGCCGAGGATTTGGTGTCTTTGCCTGCGTCTTCTTTTTTCCCGTCGGCGCTGGATTTACCCGCTATATCTTCGTAGGGGATGGGTTTGCCCAGCGGATCGATCTGGGCCTGGATGTCCGCGTTCAAGGTCTCATCACGGAACGCGATCTGTCCTTGGTCAAAGCCGATTTCGTCTATATCGATTTTCCACTTCGAAGGCTGCCCGTCGCCTTCCGGAAATGTAAATAACCAATTGGTGCGCCCATCCCTCAAGCGCTCCAGATTCGCCCGGGCTCCCGTCAACTGGATTTCACGAATAACGACCTGCTGAGTCAGCAACGGCAACGGCGACAGCGTGAATTCGGCGCGTTTGAGCGACGCCATGTCCCGATACTGCCCCCACGGCGGGTTGCCCAGGGTGACATCGTTCAGCACCACATGAGGCCACGGTACCCAGCCCTGCCAGCCGGGCATATCGCCGGGACGCCGCCATTGCACCGTCACATCCCCGTTGATGGCGAACGGACGTCCGATTGCCTCGGAGACCTTGGTATTAATGGTGGGCTTCAGGTAGTTCCAATTAAAAAGTGCAATGGCAACTACCAGGGCCGCCACCACGAGAATGATGACGCTACCCAGCCCGATAAGTACTTTCTTCGTACGCGTCATGGCTGTATTCCTTTGCCTGACCCGCCTCAAGCAGCCTGGCTTTCCTATCCAGGGTATAGGCAGATCCGGGAATCATTGCCAGAGAATGTATACGGATTTTTCTAAATCTACCTGAACGGCGCAACCGGTCATGCAAAAAAGTAAAGACCGCCCTCTCTGCAATGACGATGGGGACGACAGCTGTACAGCAAGTTTCAGGCCGCAGCGGGATGGGCAGGGGTACACGGCCCCTGCGGATCGTTCTCGGCGTCGGGACGAGGCGCAATAGGAGGTAAGCCGAGCGCGGCTCGCAGGCGCTGGCAGTCCGGATTGACGGAGCCATCGGGCTGCCAGACCTCGAACTCGCGGCACGGCGTCGGCCGCAAGGAATAAATGTCGCAATGAATCCCGGGCTGGCCCAGTTCTCCGCGTAATGCGACGCAGCGCCCACCGCCTTTTTCCGTACCGGCCATGCAGACCCGCAGCGGGCTGATGGGGCGCACCAGCGCCAAAGGCACGGTCCCGCCGTTTTCGCCGGCGACCTCTCCGCAATAGAACGACACCCGAAAGTGCGCACAGCAGGCGCCGCAACTCAGGCAGGGATTGGCATCATCGCCACCCAGGGTGGCGGGAGCAATAAGCTCGATGGGGTTCGGCTGCAGCCGGGTCATGATGGGAGGCGCCAGAAAAGGCCAAGGGACGGCCGGCAGTGTAGCCAGCGGCTTGGCCGATTTCAAGAGGCCGCCTTCCCCATCGGTACAGACGACTCAATTGTCGACGGTAATTCCCTCTTCCCGGATCAAGTCACCCCATTTTTTGGTGTCATCACGCACCAGATCGGCGAACGCTTGAGGGGTGGTCGGCGACAGCTCGACTCCTGTGGTCTCGGCATAGGCTTTCAATTCCGAGGTCTGCAGAACGTTGGCCAGTACGGCGTTCAGCGCAGCGACTGTGTCGGCTGGCGTGCCCTTTGGCGCGAACACGCCATACCAATTATTGGCATAAACATCAGGAATGTTCAGCTCGTCAAATGTCGGCACATCGGGCAGCACAGTGGAACGCTTGGGCGCAGCAATTGCCAACGCTTTCGCTTTACCAGACTGAATGTGCGGCATCAGGCCGGACACATCGCCAATGAAACCATCCACTTGTCCACCAATGGTATCGGTGATGGCAGGGGCAGCGCCCTTGTATGGCACATGCAGGATCTTGCCCTTGGTAGAAAGTTTGAGTTGGACGACCGCCATGTGCGGCATGCTGCCCACACCGGATGAAGCCATCGACAAGCCATCGCTCTTGATCTTGGTCACGAACGCCTGTGCGTCGGCATAGGGGCTCTTTGCGCCGACCACCAATACCTCCGGTACAGAAACCAGCAGCGACACGGGCGCGAAGTCCTTGATAGGGTCGTAAATCAGCTTCGGATACAGAGCGGGATTGATGGAGATCGCACCAACGGAGCTCAAGAACAAGGTCTGGCCATCAGGGCGAGCACGCGCCACGTACGAGGCGGCGATCGCGCCGTTTCCGCCGGGCTTGTTCTCGACCAGAACGGGATGCTTCAGCTCTTTCTCCAGCTGCGCGGCGACAATGCGAGCCAGAGAATCTGCGGGGCCGCCTGCAGGAAAGGCAACCACCAGACTCGTGGTGTTCTGCGCTTGCGCACTCACGGCCGCAGCACCCAATACGGCAGCCGCTACATACTTGAATAAACGGGATGTGGACAAATGCGTCGCGGTCAAGCGTTTGACCACACGTCCGTAGAGTAGATGAAACATGATCGTCTCCTGTCTGATTATGGTGTACAGCTCGCTGACAGGCATGCAGCGAACTGCAAACAACGTTGAAGCTACAGAGCGGTAGCGCCCTGGGTGTTAACAAATAAGGAATAGATCGACGTGCACGACGCCATGAACAAGCGGTTGCGGTGCTTGCCGCCGAAACACAGATTGGCGCAACGCTCAGGCAACGCGATACGCCCCAGCAATTCACCCTGTGGCGAAAACACGCGTACGCCATCCAACTCGGCAGTACCCATCCCCCAGCCACACCACAGGTTGCCCTCGATATCCATGCGGAAACCGTCAGGCGTCCCGTCGCCAGCATCAAACAGCACTCGCGGCGGGCTCAGGCTGACGCCATCATTCGCGACATCGAACACCACAATGTTGCGCGGCCGCGCGCGCGACTCGATCACATACAAATGCCGTTCGTCGGGTGAAAACGCCAGCCCGTTAGGCCCCTGTACGGTGTCGCACATCAAGCGGACCTCTTGACCATCTGGACTGATGCGATAGATCGCCGCCGGCAGTTCCTGTTCGGCTTTCTCGCCCTGGTAATAGCCGACGATGCCAAAGGGAGGATCAGTAAACCAGATCGAACCATCTGACTTCACCACCACATCATTGGGCGAATTCAAACGCTTGCCTTGATAGTGGTCGGCCAATACCGTGATCCGGCCATCATGTTCCGTACGCGTCACGCGGCGGCCCAGATGTTCGCAAGTAATCAGGCGGCCCTGACGGTCGCGCGTGTTGCCATTCGCATGGCCCGACGTATGGCGCCAGACGTGTGTTTGCTGACTGATCTCGTCCCATCGCATGATGCGGTCGTTCGGCACATCGCTCCAAAGCAGATAGCGTCCATCACCGAACCATACCGGCCCCTCCGCCCAACGGCTGCCTGTAGCCACGCGCTCGACGGCTGCCAATGGCAGCACCAGTTTCTCGAAACGAGGATCCAGTGCAATCACCGCCGCATCCGGATAACGCGTGGGCGCCGCCCTTTCAATCGCATCGTGCACTCATGCCTCCGTCGACGATGATTTCGGTCGCGGTGACGAAGCGTGCCTCGTCCGAAGCCAAGAACAACGCTGCATTGGCGGTATCCATGCCGTCACCCATGAACGGCAGCGGAATACGCGACTGCCGCTGCGCCAGCAATGCATCCACGTCGCCTCCAGCACGCTGACCGGCCAGACGCACCTCAACCATAGGGGTATGCATCTGCCCAGGAATGACGGTATTGCAACGAATATTCTGCTTGGCGTTCTCTATCGCCACCACGCGGGAGAGTTGAATCACACCGGCTTTCGCGCTGGCGTATCCCACTTGTGCCGAGCCCGTCCAGCGGATGCCGGAGGTCGATGCAATATTCACGATGGCGCCACCGCCTTGAGCCTGCATCCGAGGTAATACATGGCGGCAACCGAGGTATACGCTTTTCAGGTTGAAATCGATCTGGCTGTCCCAGGTGTCTTCGTCCAAGGTCACCGGGCCACCTTTGCGCGATCCACCTACGTTGTTGACCAGGATATCGACGCGCCCCCACGTATCCATGCAGGCTTGCACCATATCGCGTACGGCGTCGGAATCCGTCACGTCCGCACACCAGGTCGTGATCTGCCCTCCGACCTCGCGCACGCGGGCAACGGTTTCCTGCATCGCACCTTCGTCACGATCGACGGCAAAAACCTGCGCGCCCTCTTGCGCAAATCGATAGGCAATGGCGCGGCCATTGCCCCAACCTGGACCCACGCTGCCCGCGCCCGTAACGATGGCTACCTTGCCTTGCAAACGGCCTGTCATGATCTGTCTCGCATAATGTTGTTTTCGTCAAAAAAGAATGTGGCGTCGAACAACTACCCTCAACGCCCGAAGCTGATCGTGCTGCCATCCGGCGGTTCGATCTCGAACACATTGATCGTCATCGAAATCAATGTGTAGTAGCCGGTGATGCCGACCAGGTCCACAACACTATCAGTCCCCAACACGTCGACCGCCTCCTGATACAAGGCATCTGGAACGCGACGGGTCTGCAGCAACGCGCAGACAAAGCGATACACCACCGACTCGTCTGCCTGGATAAACACCGGTTCGTCGCCCAAGCGGATCTGCTCGGCGATACCCGCATCCAGGCCGGCCTTCAGCGCAATCGGATGATGCGCCCACCATTCGAATGAAGCCTGCCACCATGCGGCCATGGTCAAGATGGCCAACTCGGATAATCTCGGTGGCAGACTGGAGTCATAGCGGCAATATTGCCCCAACGCCTGTGCGTGCTCTGCCAGGCCTGCGCGATGCAGCCAAATAGCCAGAGGTCCGCGGACTTTGCCACGCGGCCCGGAGGCGATAGCGTCGTAGATGCGGCGTTGATGCTCGGAAAGGTTTTCGAGTTCAGGAGGATTCAGTCGTGGCATATTCGGGCCTCTACCTAGTCTTGCACCAGGCGAAACATGGTGCGTTTGGTATTGATGAAATTCGGACGGACACGATCGCTCCAGGATGTCGCACGCACGGCCAACCAGGCGGGCGACCCAAAGGCTTCGCGTTGTGCCAGGTCATAGCAGGCGTAATAGCGCGGCGAGCTGTTTTCAGCGAGATACCGGCGCGCCCTCACCGTGCCTGGTACGGCGGCTAACCCTGGCAGATGCTCAGTCTCATACCAGCTATCAAAGTCGGTTTCCGCACCTGGTTTGATATCGGTCTCGACCATATAGAACCAAGGGGCTGCCTGGCCGATGGAATGACCCGCTACATCAGTAGTCAATGCGAGGTTCACCATCTGTGCATCGGGATGTGATTGCCGCACAGCCGCCGGCAAATTACTGATGCCGGCGTTGAGGCCAGCCTCAGTGCCCGCGACCTCTGCAGGCCAGGACAACCACACATAAGTCTCGACGTGATCCACCGCGTGATAGATACGAAAATTCGCTTGCTTCACACCAGGCAGCGCCAGCACGGCAGCCGTGTTTAAGGCCTCTTTGGGAAATTTGATCAACATTGATTTCATCGTCCGAATCGATACAAGGTGTGGGGGTTATCAACCAATATCTGGTGCTGCACGGCGCGATCGGGGCAAAGACGCAGAAACGTGTTGAGCAACTCGCCGTCATCCGGCATATCGCCGGCCACATTGGGATGCGGCCAGTCCGTGCCCCATAGCAGGCGCTCCGGCATCGCCTCCAACAAGGCGGTCACCAAGGGCTCGGCATCGGCAAAAGGCCGTTTCCCATGACTGGAGACACGATCCAGCCCAGAAATCTTGATCCAGGCATTCGGGTGGTCGCGTAATGCCAGCAGCGCCTGAAATGCGTCGTTCGCTACGCCTTGCGAGGCGGCGACCCGCCCCATGTGGTCGATCACGAAGGGCACTGGCAGACGTTTCAGGCGCGGCAGCAGGTCCATGAGCGATGCTTGGTCGGAATGAATGCAGACATGCCACCCGAGCGGCGCGATCCGCGGCGCCACCTGAGCCAACTCATCCCAGCCCCCGTTGGCCAGATGAGCAACGAAGTTGTAGCGCACGCCCCGCACCCCGCGGGAATCCATATCTGCGAGCTCCCGCTCGCCCACCGTTGGGGGCACCAGCGCGATAGCACGATACTGCCCTGCCCCTTTGTCCAGCGCGTCCAGGGTGGCCGACATGTCGTAGCCATGGCAACCCGGCTGGATGATCACGCCACGGCTGAATCCCAGTTGCTGATGCATATGGCGCATCTGTTCAAACGACGCATCGGGAGGCGTATAGGGGCGGTCCGCCGCATAAGGAAAAACGTCGGCCGGTCCAAAGATATGGAAATGGCTATCGCAAGCCTGCGCCGGTAAAGCTTGGCTGGCAGGCGTAATCTGGGCAAGAGGAGGCGCGCAATCGGGCATGGGAATCGTGTAGCTGTCGTGAATTCGCATGATGCGCAGTCCACGCCCTGCCGGCAATGAGACTTAGCGGACTTCTGATATAGCAAAAACGTATACCATTGTGTCTATGGATCTCAAGCAAATCCGCTATTTCATCGTGGCCTGCGAAATGCGCAGCCTGTCCCGCGCCGCCGAGGTGCTGGGATTGTCACAGCCCTCGCTCAGCCGGCAGATCCAGTTACTGGAGGCGGAGCTGCGCCATCATTTATTGATCCGTACCGGCCGCGGCGTTGCACCCACGCCCGCCGGCTTGCGCTTTCTGGCGCATGCGCAGGCGCTGGATGACCTGGCGCAACATGCGAAACAAGATATGCGCGCCTTTGGCTCGACCTCGCAGGACAAGGTCCGTCTGGCCATGCCGCATCGCGTGGCTCGTCGATTGGCACCGCACATCATGCAGGCCTTTCGCCGCAAACACCCCACGGCCGCACTGACCCTGGCAGAGGGTTTGAGCCTCGAAATGAACGAATGGCTGGTAAAAGACCGAGTCGACCTGGCGCTGCTGTACGACCCGCCCCCATCGACGCTGGTGCGCTACGAGTCGGTGTACCGCGAGGATCTCGTCTTGGCCTACACCAAATCGTGCCGGCCTGCCCCGCCGCCCAGCGTTCGCGCAAAGGATCTGGGTCGCTACCCCCTGGTACTGCCCAGCGCCCCGAACACCATCCGGGCATTGGTCGAGAAAACTTGCCGCGAGCTCAATGTATCCCTGGACGTCATTGCAGAAGTCGACGTGGTACACACCATTCTGGAAACCATGACTCAGGATAGTCTGTACACCATCCTGCCACGATCAGCGTTGCACGATATCCAGGGGCGAGACGATCTGGTCTGCTCGACCATCATCGATCCTGTCATCATGAATAATCTGACCCTGGCCACGCCCGATCGTCAGATCCTGCCGCCGCTGGTCGAGTCCACCGCTGACATTATTCGTGGTCTCGATATGCGGCAACTGTTTGCGTGAAAGGTACGCGTCTATCAAGCCAACACCGATACCGCTTTGATCTGCGCCCAGGCGTGCGTGCCCTGTACCAGGCCTAGTTGATCTCGCGAATATCGGGTGATCCGCGCCAATAACGGTGTACCGTCAGCATCCAGGCGCACCAGGATGTGGTCGGGATGGCCGGCGGGCGCCATGTCCTGCACCCGGACAGAAATCACATTCACAATACTGCTCTGCTCTGGGTGCACGAGTGTAATGCTCACGTCACGTGCCTTGACAGCCAAACGAGTTGCGGTGCCCGGCGGCAATTGCTCGTGCACCACGCGTAAGCATGATGCGCTATCTGGTAACTGCACAGACATCAATTGATAAGCAGGGTCAAATCCCGCGACCGCTCCGGAAACCACCACCGAAGCATCATCAGCCATGGCCAATGGTAAATCCAGACGCGTCAGCATCTGTGCGATCGTGCCGCTCGCGATAGCCCGCCCGGCGCTCAACAACACCAGGTGGTCGGCCAGGCGCGCCACCTCCTCGGGCGAATGACTGACATAGATCACGGGAATATCGAGCTCGTCATGCAGCCGTTCGAGATACGGCAGAATCTCCTGCTTGCGCGCGATATCCAAGGACGCCAAGGGCTCATCCATCAACAACAGACGAGGACTGGTCAGCAGCGCGCGAGCAATACCGACTCGCTGGCGTTCTCCGCCAGACAATCCGCCAGGCATACGTTCCAATAGATGCGAGATCCCCAGCAGCTCTGCTGCCTGCAGCAGATCCACGCGACGCTCTGCCGCAGGAATACGGTTCAGGCCAAACGCGAGATTACGCTGGACCGTCATATGGTCAAACAGACTGGCTTCTTGAAAAACATAGCCCAGCGACCGGCGATGTGTCGGAACGGCAATACCGGCCTCTGTATCCAGCCAGACCTCGCCATTGATGCGCAGATAACCTCGCGACACCGGGGCTAATCCCGCCATGCATCGCAAGCACGTCGTTTTGCCCGAGCCGGAGTGCCCATATAGTGCCGACACACCGCGGCCCGGCAGATCCAGATCGACGTCCAGCGAAAACTCTCGGTAATCCACTCGAAAGCGGGCTTCGATACCTGTGCTCATTATTGTGTCGGTGGAACGCTGATGTGACATGTGTGATCGACCCGTCACCACAGCGACGCAGTGCGCCGGCGCGTATACAGCAACAGCAACACCACAAATGCAAACGCGACCATACCGCCTGCCAGCCAATGCGCCTGCGCATATTCCAACGCTTCGACATGGTCATAAATCTGCACGGAGACAACGCGCGTTTTGCCCTCGATGTTGCCGCCCATCATCAGCACGACGCCAAACTCGCCTACCGTATGGGCGAACCCCAGAATCGCAGCTGTGATAAATCCGGGCCGCGCCATAGGCAACACGACGGAAAAAAAACAATCCCAGGGACTGGCACGCAACGTGGCCGCTACCTCCAGCGGACGGCGCCCGATGGCTTCAAATGCATTTTGCAGAGGCTGCACCACAAAGGGCAACGAATAAATGACCGAAGCCACCACCAACCCAGCAAAGGTGAACGGCAATGTCCCCAAGCCCAATGCCTGCGTGACCTGACCGATCCAGCCGTGAGGCCCCATCAGCACCAATAAATAAAAACCCAGCACCGTTGGCGGCAATACCAGCGGCAAGGCCACCACGGCGCCGATCGGGCCTTTGAGGCGCGACCGGGTATGCGCGAGCCACCATGCGATGGGCGTGCCAACGATCAACAACAACACCGTCACCAGGGACGCCAGTTCCAGTGTCAACCAGATCGCGGCCAAATCGGCAGAGTCTAAGGGCATAAGAGACAGGGACGACGAGATCCGCCTATTGTCCGCCTAATTGATACCCGTAGGACTTAATAATCTCGGCAGCCTTGGGGCCTTTCAGGTATGCCGCGAACGCGGCGGCCACCGGGTTGTCTTTGCCTTTGGCCAGCACGACGGCATCTTGTTTGATGGTGTCATGCAAATCACCCGGGACAATCCAGGCCGACCCAGAGGTCAGTTTGCCGTCCTTGTAGATCTGCGACAGTGCGACAAAGCCCAGTTCGGCATTGCCGGAAGCGACAAATTGCTGGGCTTGTCCGATGCTCTGCCCTTCGACGATTTTGGGTTTCAAGGTTTCCGTGAGGCCGAGCCGCTGCATGACTTGTGTCGCGGCCAAGCCGTACGGTGCGGCTTTTGGATTGGCAATGGCCAAATGCTGAAATGCATTTTTCTTCAGTACATCGCCTTGATCATCGACATAACCCGGCTTGGCCGACCACAGCGCCAATGTTCCCACCGCATAGGTAAACCGTGAGCCGGGCACCGTATCGCCTTCGGATTCTAGTCTGGCCGGACGGTCATCATCGGCTGCCAGGAACACCTCGAAGGGCGCACCGTTTTTGATCTGTGAATAAAACTGCCCGGTCGCTCCGAAGGAGGCTAGAACCCTGTTGCCCGTGTCCTGCTCGAATTGCTTGGCGATGGCCTGCAGCGGCGCAGTGAAATTGGCGGCGACGGCGACTTGCACCTCTGCGGCCAATGCGGATGTGGAGACAGACAATAAACCAGCAGTCAAAACGACAGCAAGACGTACGGCAGCCATGGCAGAGTCACCCTATTAAAAGAAAAGGAACAGTCGATTCGCTATATACACAACTATATAACGAAATTGACCTGACTCAATGGGAGATGCCTTAAGGCTGTAGGCGGTCGTCCAAAACGACTATTTCACGCTGACGCAGGGCGCGCGGTAATGAAAGAACCGCGACGCCTCGAGCGTCTGCGATAACGCAGTCTGCGTTTATGGCCCTGTAGGCAGCCAACGCGCGTTGGAGTAGGCCATATCCAGGGCGATCAGGACCTGCGCAATGGAACTGCCAGAACACGCCATGCTGGCGACCAATTTGCCGCCGGAAAGCATGACACCTGGCAAATCGCCTTGATACGCCCGCGAGATGAGTGTTGCCGTCGTCACTAACCCTGCAGTCACGGCCTGGTAATTTCCGGCGCCTATCCCGGTGCCTGTCCCCGTCTGCACGGCGCGATCCATGAGCGCTGTTGCGTTCAAACCGTTAGCCAGTGTTGACAACGTGTCAGTGCTGAAAAGGCCGCTTGTCATACATTTGGAGAAAGAGACCGCGGTGCTGTACGCACTGAACAAGCCCAAGGCAGAGTCCTGCGCCACGCTGCCTGCGTTGCGCAAACTCTCGCGGCTGGCCTGCGCCACCGGCTCAATACTCAATGCGCTGGCGGCAAGCTTGACCACATCACACCCAAGGTCTTTAGAATCCTTGGGAAATAATCCTAGGCCAATGTCAAACAAGGGGGGCAGCGCCGCCCCCGCGCCAACCGGGATTTGCATAATCAATCCTTCCTTTAGGCCAAGTCAGTCAGATCCGTTGCCGATGACGCGAGAGACGGATCGGGTATAGAGGCAAGCGCCAGTATCGACTGCAGCTCGCCGTCGCGAATAGCGGCAGCCAATGCGTCGACGTGCTCGGCAAATGCAATGAGCACACCGGCAAACGCGGACTCGGTCCAATTCGCCTCGTTCGGCATCCACGTCAGTTTCAGCAAAATTTCGTGAGTCGCAGGCGCGACCCCCACGTTCGCCATGCCTGACAGACTCGGAGCCATATTGACCGCCAACAAGGCACGCAGGGTACTGGCGGGCATCGTATCGTCGGCCATGCCCAGGATCCCGGTAAAGAGCAGGCCCACTGGGGTCGGCGCCGGCGCAATACTAAAGACGTTCCCACCTTTGGTCGTCAACGCCAGCATGCCGTTTTGATCGACGACGATTGGAATTCCTAGAGCTTGTTCAAGAGAACTACCCCAATCACGCAGCCGTTCGAGCGAGTCCATTGTCATCATGTGTGTCCGGAGAAAGCAGAGAACACTGCGTGAGTAACTTGGGATTGCATAAGGTTCCGGTCATGCATCATGGTCGTCCAATACAACAGCCCACTGGCCACCTTCGGTTCGGCCACACACGTCATGAAGGACGAATCGCCTCAGCAGTCTTATTCCGGCACCAGTTTCATTGGCATGTACCCATCTCCGGCAACGCTTAGCTGCTGTGAATCGACGGGAAAGTAGGCCCAATAGAGCGTATAAGCCACATCCGCCGCAATCACGACACCTAACACGACAGGGTGCCCGGTCAAAGCGATGGTGGCTGCCAATTTTGCACCGGCAAGCAACGCCCCCGGTACATCGCCTTGCTGCGTTAGCGTGACGAGCTTTATCGACGTCAGCGCCCAACCGGTCACCACGCCGTAGTGCCCGATCCCTGCACCAACGCCGACCGCCATCGTGACCAGGCGATCGACGGCACTCGCCGCGCTCACGCCGCTCAGCAACCCGATCAAGGCGTCCTTGCTGGCAAAGCCGTTCTCCAGACAATTACTGAACGCGGTGACGGTAGCTACCAAACCGAGCGTCGCAAAGACCGAGTCCGGCACCACTCGGCCAATCGCAAGCAAGGTGTCTCGACTGAGGTGTGCGACAGGCTCAACGGTCAACACGGCCACGATGCGTTGAATCCAATCGATCCCGGTGTCCGTCCAACTGTCTGCCGAGGAAGCACCAGTCGCAAGCGGTGCCAATACCGCCGGCAGTGATGTACCTGTGGTTTGCATGCCCCTCTAACCTAATTTACGAGGCCTCGCCAACAGAAGCCCGCATGACCCCCGCAGTCACTGAGCCAGCTTGAAGCGCCATGCAGGCAATCCTGGATGAAATGACGATGCCTATTAAGTAACCGTGGATTGCATAAGGTTCCCACGATGATTCATCGTTGGTTTGCGTGATGGAACTCGATTCAGGGGAAAGGCCACTCACGGGTTTCCTTAACCTGCAAAGAGCGAAAACATAATGCAAACGGAATTGTCTGGCCGCCTGGGTTTGTGCTTTTTTCTATTGCTACTCGTTGCCCTGGTTCCCAAGAGCGTATTGGCCTCATCATGGTTTGTCGCTCCCCAGATAGGCACACAAGGGCTGAGTGCACAGGTTGGGTATCGATCTGATCATGACTTCAGCGTACGTGCCGCCTGGAATCAGTTTGGTTTTGACAAGTCGTTCACGGTCGATGGTGTCAAATACGATTCCGATATTCGCTTGAAATCGCTGGGTTTGTTATTTGATTACTATCCGCTGGACAACGGGTTTCACATGACCGCCGGCCTGTACAGAAACGACAACCGCATTTCCGCGAGCGGTGTTATCGACCGTATGTTCTCTCATCGCATCGGCAATCATGTGATCCAGGTAGACGGCAAGCAGCTAGGAAAAAGTTCGGCCAAGGTTGAGTATGCGCCAGTCGCCCCCTATCTGGGGATCGGGTATCACAACGTCGTGAAAGAAGGATTCAGCTTTGCGGCAGATATCGGCGTGCTCTATCAAGGCAATGCCAGAGTCAGCGTTGAACCGCCCGAGGGGGTGCGTAACCTCAACATCCAGCAGGTCAAAGACCGTACGCAGCAACAAAAGCACGAGATCGAAAAGATGGCGAACAAGGTGCGATGGTATCCCGTCGTCAGCCTCGGAGTGGCTTATACCTTCTAAGAAAAAAGCGGGCATTGCGCCCAATGACAGTTAGTTAAGCGCTGGCTGGCATTTTTTTTATCGCTGTTGGTGTGGTGTGGGCGTTTGCTGCTCGTGATTGTTTCTCTGAAGACGTCCCTGTCGCGTGCCTGGGCGTGGCGCCGGGCCTATCGCACGGACTCGGCCCATGACCAGGGGCCTCGGTCCGCTGCGCGGACTAAATCCGCGCTCAACGGCCCGGCGCCACGCCCAGACACGCGACAGGGACTCATGATGAGGGAATACAACGAGGGCTGATTGCCATCGGCGTTTTTTGAAGCTGTCTTTGCTAATGCGATGGGCAGGGTTCATGTCACGCGGCCAAACTGGACGCAAATCAACGGAGTCTGCTCAACAACGAGAAGCGTACAAACATCCGTCAATGGCAGACATTGCGAGCAGGAGGTCGGCGTGTAAAAGCCCCGCCGGGCCGTTGAGCCGCGATTTAGCCCGCGAAGC
>NZ_BAAGVG010000019.1:0-110559 GCF_054780995.1 Bordetella tumbae | reverse complement strand
CGCCCAAACCACCCGCCCCCGTTCCAGCACCACGTGATAATCCGCCAACCCCAGCAGCCTCTCCACGTACTTATCAATCACCAAAATCGTCTGCCCCGCCTCCCGCAACGTAGCCACACAATTCCAGATTTCCTCACGCACCAACGGCGCCAGCCCCTCGGTCGCCTCATCCAGAATCAACAGTCTGGGATTCGTCACCAACGCCCGCCCGATTGCCAGCATCTGCTGCTCGCCGCCAGACAATTGATTCCCCATATTGCCCGCCCGTTCCTCCAGCCGAGGAAACAGCGCAAATACCCTCTCCACCGTCCAGGGCACCCCAATATCCGGATTACGTGCCGCGACAAAAGCCGTCAGATGTTCTCGCACCGTGAGATTCGGAAAACACTGCCGCCCCTCGGGCACAATCGCCAGCCCCGCGCGGGCAATGCGGTCCGGCGCCCAGCCGCCGATATCCTGGCCCGCAAAACGAATAGTGCCGGCCCGCAACGGCAACTGGCCGAACATCGTCCGTAACAGGGTGCTCTTGCCCATGCCATTGCGTCCCAATAGCGTGACCACCTGCCCCGCACTGATATCCAGGTCCACCCCGAACAACACCTGGCTGGCCCCGTACCCGCTCTCGACAGCACGCATACTCAACATGGCGCTTGCTCCTGTGTACGTACCTCTCCGGCGTGAGGAGAATCATCGTCGCCCAGATAGGCCTTGCGCACTTCAGGATTGGCGCGGATCTCCTCTGGCGTCCCGGTCGCGATGATGCGCCCATACACCAGCACCGAGATGCGATCGGCCAGCCGAAATACCGCTTGCATATCGTGTTCCACCAACAGCATGGTGGTCTGCCCTCGCATTGACTCGATCAGGTCGGTCAAACGCAATGTTTCATCAGGCCCCATGCCCGCCATAGGCTCGTCCAATAACAACACGCTCGGCCTGGCAGCCAAGGCCAACGCGAACTCGAGCTTGCGCTGCTCGCCATGTGGCATGGTCGCTGCGGGACGATCGAGCAACGCATCGTCAATCGCACATTGACGAGCCAGCGCATGCGCCGTGTCGTATAGCGAGGTATCGGCCGTGCGCGGTTTCCAGAAACGGAAACTGCTGCCCGCATGCGCCTGCGCCGCGAGCAACAGGTTGTCGAGCACGCTGAACGACTTGAAAATATTCGTGATCTGATACGAACGCGACAAACCGGCCGCCACGCGCTGGTGCGCATTCAGGCGCGTCACATCGACGCCGCCTAACACCAGGCTGCCCTCATCGGCCGGCAAGGTCCCGGACAATAAATGGATCAAGGTTGATTTGCCGGCCCCATTGGGACCGATCAGGGCGTGGATCTCGCCAGGCGCCAGCGACAACGACACATGATCGGTCGCCAGCAACGCGCCGAAACGTCGAACCAGGCCCGTCGCTTGCAACACCGGCGCCGAGGTCTTTGCTACACCAGTCATGCCCGACCTCCCCGCACTCTCGCGCCCGCAAACCACGGCGCGACCAAGCCTGCCAAGCCACGTGGAGCCCCGAACACCACGCACAACAGCAAGATGCCCAACGGCAGATGCCAGTATTCCGTCCACATGCGCAAGACTTCCTCCAGCGCCAGCATCACCACGGCGCCCACCACGCCGCCGTAACGCAGGCCGATGCCGCCTACCAGCACCATAACCAGCAGATTGGCCGACTGCGTCCAATGCATCAGGCTGGGTGAAATAAACAGGTTGTGATTGGCCAGCAACGCCCCCGCCAGCCCCGCCACGGCGCCGCTGATGGCAAATGCCGCGAGCTTCAATCGAAACACGGGATAGCCCAGCGCCTCCATACGCGATTCGTTTTCGCGTATCCCTTGCAGCGCAGTGCCGAATCGCGAGTTCACTAACCGCCCGAAGGCCCACATCAGCACGGCGAATAACACCAGGACAACGTAATAAAAGCTGTTGCTGTCGGCCAGATCCACGCCAGGCAAGGATGAATACCCCGCCAGATTCAGGCCGTCTTCTCCGCCATACTGACGCAGCGAGATGAAGACGTAATACACCATCTGTGCAAAAGCGAGGGTGATCATGATGAAGTAGACCCCGCGCGTGCGCAGCGACACGGCGCCGATCAGTAATGCCAGGACGCCTGCCAGCGCAGCGGCGGCGGGCCAGACGATCAGCCCCGCCTGGACGCCGTAGGACTCCAGAATTCCCACGACATAAGCTCCCGCACCAAAGAACGCCGCATGGCCCAGCGCCACCATGCCGCCATAACCCAGGATCAAATTCAAACTCGTCGCTGCTACTGCGTAGATCAGCACCCGCCGTACGACTGACACATAAAAATCCAGCCCCATGGCCTCGGCCACCAGCGGGAATGCCGCCAGGGCCAACAGCACGATCCAACTGCCTATGATTGCTTTACGCATCGCTCACCCACGCGCCGGAAACAGCCCAGCCGGCCGGAATACCAGCACCACAGCCATGAGCAGATAAATGGAAATCGCCGCGAACGTCGCGGCCAGGCTGGACGCCATCGCAGGCGGCAAGACTTCGCGCAACAGCATGGGCAGAAATGCCCGGCCAGCGGTATCGACCATCCCGACCAACAAGGCGCCGACAAACGCGCCGCGTATCGAGCCGATGCCACCGATCACGATGCATACCAGTACCAGAATCAGGATTTCTTCGCCCATCCCGACTTGCACTGCAGTGATCGGCCCCAGCAATGCGCCCGCCACCGCAGCCAGCATGGCGCCGATGGTGAATACTCCTAGAAACAGCAATGGCACGCGCACGCCCATCAGCGTCGCCATTTGCCGATTGGAGGCGCCCGCTCTCACCAGCACGCCCGCGCGGGTACGCGTCACGAACCAGTACAAGCCGACCGCTGCGGCCAGCCCGCAAGCGATGATCATCAACCGGTAAGCGGGATACATCAGATCGGGCAGCAAACGCACGGGCCCGGACAAAGCGGCCGGCAAATTCAACATCACCGGCGCAGGGCCCCAGATAATTTTGACCAGATCATTGGCAATCAAGATGACGGCATAGGTGCCCAAGACCTGCGCCAGGTGATCGCGCACAGCGAGGCGGCGTATCAAGAGGCGCTCCAGCACCAGGCCCACTACCCCCGTCGCCAACGCGGCGACCAGAACCGCGGTGAGAAAAGAACCAGTGCGCTGCATGGTTTCGGCTGCGACATAGGCGCCCGCCATGTACAAAGAACCGTGCGCCAGGTTCATGATGTCCATGATCCCGAACACCAACGTCAACCCGGCGGCAATCAAAAACAACATCAGCCCGAACTGCAGGCCGTTTAGCAACTGCTCGACCACTAGCGTCATCTATTACTCCGAGAACCTCGGGTCTGCGCAGGCAGTTGCAAACGCCTGCGTCAACTCAGGATCCGGTCAAGAAACCTGTTTTCCCCATTGCCGCGGGCCAGCACCGGCCCGCGGGGCGGTCTACATGGTTACAGCTTGCACTGGCCCACGTATACGTCCTGATAATTGTCGAATACCTTGCCTACCAGCTTGTTGGTGATGCGGCCATCGCCGTCTTTTTCGATCACGCGCAGGTAATAGGCCTGAATGGGGTAATGGTTCTTGCCGTAGGTGAACTTGCCGCGCACCGAGGGATAATCGGCCTTGGCGAGTGCCGCCACGACGGCTTCGCGGTCAGAGGCCTTGCCGCCGGCTTGTTTCACGGCTGCATCCATGGCCATGATGACGTCATAGGCCTGCGCCGCATAGACGGACGGATAACGGCCGCCGTATTCTTTGCGGAAAGCTTCCACAAACTGCTTGTTTTGCGGCACATCCAGATCGTGAGCCCACTGTGCGGTGTTGAACATGCCCAGCATCGGGTCGCCGACGGCCTGGATCACATCCTCGTCAGCCGAAAAACCCGGACCGATGAGTTTCACGCTTTGCGACAGGCCCGTCGAGACGAATTGCTTGACGAAATTAATGCCCATGCCGCCCGGCAGAAAGATAAACACCGCATCCGGCTTGGCCGCACGGATCTGCGCCAACTCGGCCGCGTAATCGAGCTGGCCGAGCTTGGTGTAGACCTCTTCGGCGACTTCGGTCTTATAGCCGCGCTTGAATCCTGTCAGTGCATCCTTGCCCGCCGGATAGTCGGGCGCCATGATCAGCACTTTCTTGAAGCCCTTGTCCGCGGCGACTTTGCCTGCGGCCTCGTGAAACGCGTCGTTTTGATACGAGGTGCCGAACCAGTATTGATTGCAGCGATCACCGGCAAACTGGCTGGGGCCAGGATTATTGGAAAGATAAGGCACCTTGGCGGCGAACAACGCGGGGCCCACGGCGAGCGCGACATTCGAGCCGATGGGGCCGGTAAAGAAATCGATCTTGTCGCGCTGGATGTAGCGTGACACCAGCTGACGCGCCTGATCGGGGTTGCCGCCCATGTCTGTTTGCAGGAACTCGGCCGGCTGGCCGCCCAGCTTGCCGCCCAACTGCTTGATCGCCAGATTGAACCCGTCGCGTGCCTCGGCGCCAAGCGCAGAAAACGGACCCGATATATCATTAGCAATACCGACCTTGACGGGATCGGCAGATGAGAGGGCCGGCAGCAGCACAATAGCAGCCGCCAAAGAAGTCATGAAACGCATCGTGGTACTCCTGCGCCGCGGGCGGCGGATGTTTTTTATAAGGGAATGCGAATGCGAAACGGCTGTCGCTGGCCTGAGCACATCTCCCGGACGACACAAACAGGACTAGCGTGTCTCATAGTTTAGGTTTAAAGTATCTGGCAAGACAAGACTAGGGTTTTTACCGAGACTCGCTCTGCGCCATATCATGACCGACACGCCTGACCTGGAAACACGCGCTGCGCCCGATGATCACCATGCGTTGCGCCTATGGCTGCGCATGCTGACTTGCTGCAATCTGATCGAGTCTGAGATTCGCAGCCGCCTGCGCACCGAATTCGACACCACCTTGCCCCGTTTTGACCTGATGGCGCAACTGCAGCGAGCGCCCAAGGGGATGAAAATGGGCGAGCTGTCGCGCCGCATGATGGTCACCAACGGCAATATCACCGGCATCACCGACCAGCTCGAAAAAGAAGGCATGGTCATGCGCACCAAGGTGGAAACCGACCGGCGCAGCTCCGTCCTGAAACTCACCCCGCAAGGCCGCCGGGTGTTCACCCGCATGGCGCGCGCCCATGAGGGCTGGGTGAAAGGGATGTTCGCCGATCTGCCCGAGGATCATCGGGATGCCCTGTATCAGGCGCTGGGCGAATTGAAACTGCAAGTCGTCGCCGCTCGCAAACACGATCGCTGATCGCAACCGCCGCTGCCCTGGCTTCAGTTCAGCGTCGCGAATATCGCGGGCTTACACGATCACGGTCGGCCACCGCACGTTGCGCTGCGGCGCCTGAGACAAGCCTGCCCTGAGCCGCCATACGCCCAGGAGTGTTGACTGCGTGAGGCAGGAAAATAAGGCAACCCCGGGCAATCCCTTGGCCCGTCACTCGATGGTGGGATAATACGCGGAGCCCCCGTCCGACGGACGGGGTTTTCGAGATTCCTTTTGCCCCCCGCCACAGAGACGAAGTCATGGCCGTTAACCTGCAGATCCCCTCCGAGTCCGATATTTTTCCCGTTGCCGGCGTAGACATCGGCGTTACCGAAGCCGGTATCCGCAAGGCCAACCGACGTGACTTGACCGTGTTCCAGCTGGCGCCTGGCTCCAATGTGGCGGGCGTGTTCACCCGCAACCGTTTCCGCGCCGCACCGGTGCAGGTCTGTGAGGCGCATCTGGCCGCAGGCGGCCCGATCCGCGCTCTGGTGATCAACACCGGCAACGCCAATGCCGGCACCGGCGCCGAGGGCCTGAAAAAGGCCCAGGACACCTGCGTGGCTCTGGGCAAGCTGCTGAACGTTCCCGCCCAGCAGATCCTGCCGTTTTCGACCGGCGTCATTCTTGAGCCCCTGCCCCTGGACCGCCTGACCGCCGCCCTGCCTGCGGCCCTGGGCAATCTGGGTCCGAACGAATGGTTCAATGCCGCCCACGGCATCATGACCACCGACACGCAACCCAAGATCCACTCGCAGCGCCAGCAGATTGGCGGCAAGACCGTCACCTTTACCGGCATCAGCAAGGGCGCAGGCATGATCCGCCCCAACATGGCCACCATGCTGAGCTTCCTGGCTACGGACGCGGGCATTGCGCAGCCCGTGCTGCGCAAGCTGGCCCTGGAAATCGCCAACCAGTCGTTTAACCGCATCACCGTCGACGGCGATACGTCCACCAACGATTCGTTCATCATCATTGCCACCGGCCAATCGGGCGTGGAGATCGCCTCCGAGGCCGATCCGCACTATGCGGCCGTGCGCGATGCGCTGGCCGCGGCTGCACTGGACCTGGCACAGAAGATCGTGCGCGACGCCGAAGGCGCGACCAAATTCATGACCGTGCGTGTCGAAGAGGCCCTGACCACCGAAGAAGCCCTGAAGATCGCTTACTCGGTTGCCCACTCCCCGCTGGTCAAAACGGCGTTTTTCGCCTCCGACCCCAACCTGGGCCGCATCCTGGCTGCCATCGGCTACGCCGGCGTAGACGATCTGGACGTCTCGAAGCTGCGCCTCTGGCTGGACGACGTACTGGTCGCCAAAGACGGCGGCCGCAACCCTGACTACCAAGAGGCAGACGGTCAGCGTGTCATGAAGCAGGCGGAAATCACCGTACGCATCGCACTGGCGCGTGGCCAGGCGGCTGACACCGTGTACACCTGCGATTTCTCGCACGAGTACGTCAGTATCAACGCCGATTACCGCTCTTGATACATTGATCGCTGAGGGCGCCTGATCTCGCGCCCTTGTTGTCTTGTTGTTGTCCCTGCAGGAAATACTGACGTGAGTGCTGCTGATTTTTCCGTTCTGATCGAACGTGCCGAACGCGTGCTGGCCCAACTGGAAGCCTGGCTGCCCGCCGCACCGCCCGAGATTGATTGGTCCGCCCATGCCTACCGCTGGCGCAAGCGCGGCGCCCGCGGCTGGCTGGATGCCGTGCGCCACGTGGCCCGGATCGACATGGCTGATCTGCAGCACATCGAACGCCAAAAAGGCATCATCGATCGCAACACGCGTCAGTTTCTGCAGAAAAAGCCGGCTAATAATGTGCTGATGACCGGCGCGCGCGGCACAGGCAAGAGCTCGCTGGTCAAGGCCATGCTGGCCGCCTATGGTGATCAAGGGCTGCGTTTGATCGAGGTCGACAAATCCGACCTGGGTGACCTGGCCGACATTGTCGAGCTGATCGCGGCGCGTCCTGAACGCTATATCGTGTTTTGCGACGATCTGTCTTTCGAGGAAGGCGAAGCCGGCTACAAGGCCCTGAAATCGGTGCTGGATGGCTCGGTGTCGGCATCGGGCGACAACGTGCTGATCTATGCGACGTCCAACCGGCGTCACCTGATGCCGGAATACATGAGCGAAAACCTGCAGGCCAAACACCAGGCCGATGGCGAGATTCATCCGGGCGAAACCGTCGAGGAAAAAATCTCGCTGTCCGAGCGTTTCGGGCTGTGGCTGTCATTTCATCCGTTCAAGCAGGATGACTATCTGGATATCGTGTACCACTGGCTAAAAGAACTGAACTGCCCCGCAGATCAGATCGAGGCCAGCCGCACGGAGGCGTTGCAATGGGCGCTGGAACGCGGCTCGCGCTCAGGCCGGGTGGCCTATCAATTTGCCCGTGATTGGGTGGCACGCCATGTCTGACGGCATCATCGACGTCGCCGCTGGCCTGATTCTGCGGCCCGACGGCCAGCTCCTGCTGGGGCAACGGCCCGAGGGCAAACCTTGGGCAGGCTGGTGGGAGTTGCCTGGCGGCAAACTGGAGCCGGGCGAAACCGTGCTGCAAGCGTTGGCGCGCGAGCTGCAAGAAGAAATCGGCATCGAGGTCACGCAAGCGGTGCCGTGGGTGACTTATGTGCACGCCTATCCCCACACCACCGTCCGCTTGGCGTTTTGCCAAGTCACGGGCTGGAAAGGCGAGCCGCGCAGTCTGGAAAATCAGCGTCTGGAATGGGTCAATCCCGCCGAGGCGTCGAGTGTCGGCGATCTGCTGCCGGCCACGCTGCCGCCCTTGCGCTGGCTGCAGTTGCCCAACACTTACGGCATCACGTCCATCGGCGGGCGTGCAGGATTGCCCGCATTTCTCGAACGGCTGGAACGTGCCCTGGCGCGTGGCCTGAAGCTCATACAAGTGCGCGAGCCGGATTGGCCGGATGGTCCTGGGGCCACGTCGCTACGCGATGCGGTACAGACCATCGTCAAGCTTTGTCATGCTGCAGGTGCTCGTGTGCTGATCAACAGTGCGCATCCGGCAGCCTGGTGGCGTCAGGCAGACGGCGTGCATTTACGCACGAACGATGCAGCCGCGTTGCATACGCGGCCGGAGTTGCCTGAGGGCGCTTTAGTCGGCGTATCGGCTCACGACAATGCGCAGATCGTGCATGCACGGGAAATGGGTGCGGATTTTGCGGTGCTGGGGGCAGTGTTGGAAACACCTTCGCATCCGGGGCAACCTGGGATGGGATGGGATGGTTTCGTTGCCGGCAATCGGGATGCGGGGCTGCCTGTGTATGCGTTAGGGGGGCAGTCTGGCGATACCCTGGATGAGGCGCGTCGGCATGGGGCGCATGGCATTGCGGGGATTCGGGGGCTGATTTAGCGGGTTTCTTTTGTCGTTTCGTTAGTGGTTATTGGGCTCACAGTGTTGAGTGTCTGGGGGTGTGGGGTCTTAGTGCTATTGGCGTCGATGCGGGGCAGTGGCCGCGTGGGGGCTTCACGTGGCCGGTCCGGCGCCCTGCGCGCCGGACACCGTGTTCGCTCGCTTCGTCCGGCCCCTTCGGGCCTCCCTTCAGCGTCCGCTCCACTCGGCCACGAGGCGCCCCCACGCGGCCACTGCCCCGCATCGACTCGCACTGTCTCTAATTTCCCGCATCGCCGGCACGAACTTCTTGCTTGGCATTTTTCTGCATCAGCCGGGGTAGAGAGAAGGATCTTGCAGGGCTGCGATTTTCGGGGGCCCTGCACCCCCGAAAATCGCATTCGGGATCGGCATGCACAGGCTGTGGCACCGTTGCATGACAAAAGATCTCTCGAGTCACATTGACGTAATGCCACCCATGGCACTCGTTGTAGCGCCATCATGGTGAGCGCAAATCATGTCCGCGGCGATGAACTCTGATCCAGAGCACAGGCATGCTATGGATACCCCGCCAAAAAAAAGTGCCCTACGCATCATCGCCGCATGCATCAAACGCAGCCAAGCAGATCCTCCAACCAGGCACCACGCCACCCCTACCGCATGCCCGGACCGATCGCTTGAGGGGGACGCGCTGGGCGTCCGCCGAAAGCAGCACCGCAAGATCTTTCTCTCTACCAATGCGGCTGCGAAAAAACGCCAAGCAAAAAGATCGTGCCAGCGATGCAGAGAATTCTAATTGCTGCCAGTCGAGCCGAGGCAATCGGCCCGGCCGGGCGCCTCAAAGTCGAGTGGAGCGGACGCTGAAGGTAGGCCCGTAGGGGCCGGACGAAGCGAGCGAACACGGTGTCCGGCGCGCAGGGCGCCGGACCGACTTTGTGAAGCCCGGCCGGGCCGATTGCCTCGGCTCGACGACCAATAGAACTCCACCCTCACGCAAAAACACCCTCACTCCTCAGCAACCACCCCCTCCCATCCCCCACCCAGCGCCGCAATCAACTGCACACTAGCCGTCAACCGATTAGCCATCAACGTCAACGCTGTCCGCTCGCTATTGAGCGCCCCAGCCTCCAACGTAGCCACATCCAGATAGTCAATCGTCCCAGCCTGGTATTGATTCCGAGCCAACTGCAACGATTCCCGCGCCGCTTCCAGTGCCCGATGCTGCACCACCTGCTCTTGTCCCATTACCCGCAATTGGATGAGATAGTTCTCCACCTCTTGCAAGGCGCTCAATACCGTTTGACGATATGCAGCAGCCTGCGCATCGTAGGCTGCGCGGGCCTGTTCCAATTGAGCCTGCCGTGCGCCGCCATCGAACAAGGTCAACGCCAATGCAGGCCCCAGGGACCAGAAACGCGCCGGTGCCGTCAGCCATTGTGCAAACTCACCGCTGCGAAATCCGCCACTGGCGCTTAACGTCAGATCGGGAAACCACGCCGACTGCGCCACGCCGATCTGTGCATTCGCAGCCGCCGTCAAACGTTCAGCCGATGCGACGTCCGGACGGCGTTCCAGCAATTGCGATGGCAATCCCACAGGAATCTGAGGAATCACCTGCGCGAAAGGCTGAGCCGCCAGCGTAAAGCGCGATGGCGCCAAACCGATCAACACCGCGATCGCATGCTCATACTGACCACGTTGCCATTCCAGGTCCACCAACTGTGCGCGCGTACCCTCTAATTGGGCCAATGCCACCGTCACGTCTGATTTGCCGACAACACCTGCGTTATAGAGGTTTTGCGTCAATTTCAACGAGCGCTCATAGGCTGCGACTGTCGACTCCAGCAATCGCTTTTGCTCATCCAGCACGCGCAATTGAAAGTAGTTTTGCGCGAGCGATGACTGCGTACTCAACCGGGTATTCGCCAAATCCGCAAAACTCGCTTGGGCCTCGGCACGGCTGGCTTCGACCTGGCGGCGCACGCGTCCCCAGATGTCGACCTCCCAACTGACCGATGCATTCAGGTCGTATTCATTGCCGGTGCTGCTGGTAGAGCCGCTGCCCGATCCTGATCGGGTCGCGCCGGCACCCGTCCCGACATTAGGGAAAAAGCTGGCACGCGCGCCACGCACCAACGCCTGCGCCTGCCGGTAGTTGGCCTCGGCCTGCACAATGGTCTGATTCGATGCGTTCAACTGGTCCATCAGACCGTCCAGCGTGGCGTCTCCGTAAATCCGCCACCATGCGCCACGTTCGGCAGCGTCCTGCGGTTTCGCCGGCGTCCAGCCGTCCGTTTGGACGGCGTCATTGGGCGGCTGAGCCTGAGCGTCCTTACCCTGCATAGCAGGGCTCGATGGGACAGACACCTGACTCTCGGCTTGCCTATACCCTTCGCCCACGTCAATCTCGGGACGCTGATAATCCGGCCCGACCGCGCACGCAGCCAACAAAGCGCAACACGTCATGGCCGCAGTCAAACGCGGTAAACGTACATCGGCCATTCGACCAGGCCGGAACGATAAAAAAGAAAAAGATGCGCGACTCATTGGCGTTCTACATCAGGTTGCGGGCCTATCGTGCGACGTGCAGCACGGCGGCGAGCCCATAAACGGAAGCGGTCCAGATAAAGATAGACCACAGGCGTGGTGTACAGCGTCAAAATCTGGCTGAGGATCAGACCGCCCACGATCGTCACCCCCAGAGGCTGGCGCATCTCTACACCTGCCCCCGTGGCCAGCAACAACGGCAGCGCCCCGAAAATCGCCGCCATCGTGGTCATCATAATGGGCCGGAACCGGGTCAGGCAGGCCTCGAAAATCGCATCGCGCGGCGACAGATTCAACCTGCGCTCCGCATCCAAGGCGAAGTCGACCATCATGATGGCGTTCTTCTTGACAATGCCGATCAGCAAGAACACTCCTATCAACGCGATGACCGTGAACTCGCTGCCCACCAGCATCAACGCCAACAGCGCCCCGATACCGGCCGACGGAAGCGTCGACAGAATGGTCAAAGGATGCACGAAGCTCTCGTACAAAATCCCAAGCACGATATACATCGTGACCAGTGCGGCCAGAATCAGCCATGGCTGCTGGCTCTGCAAGGCCTGCTGCGCCGCAGCTGTACCGAGGAAACCGGCCTGGATCTGGTCCGAAGGCAGTCCAATACGTGCGACCGCAGCATCGATCGCACGTATTGCCTGGTCTTGCGACACACCCGGCGCGAGGTTGAAAGAGATTTCGTCGGCGGCAAACAAGCCATTATGTTGCACGCTCAATGGTGCGTTGCCCATTTCAAATCGCGCAAAGGCCGCCAATGGCACACGAGACCCGTCGCTCGTAATGACATGCACCTGCTTGAGCGACTCGGCATCCTGGGCAAAGCGCTGATCCACACCCAACACGACGCGGTACTGGTTCAACGGCCCATACATCACCGACACCTGGCGTTGGCTGAACGAGTTGTTCAACACCGCCGAAATATCCGACATATTGATGCCCAGCCGTGTCGCCGCCTCGCGATCAATGATCAAATCGACCTGGCGGCCTTTGTCTTCAACGCTGGAATCCACATCCGTCAGCTCGGGTAACTCGGCCATGGCCTGCCGGACCTTGGGTGTCCACGTGCGCAGCAACGACAGCTCTCCGGCCAGCAGCGTGTAGTCGTACGAACCACTACCCTGCCCGCCGCCCAAAAAGATATCCTGCTGAGGAATCAGGAACACGCGCGCGCCAGCGACGCTCTGCAATTGCCCTCTCAGGCGATTCACGACATCGACTGCACCGGCTTTCCGCTCGTCCTGCGGCTTGAGCTGGATCATCATAAAGCTGCTGTTACTGCCACCGCGGCCGCCCGCGTGAACCGTAATACTCGCCACTGCCGGATCGGCCAGGATGACTTTGCGAAAGTACTCCAGCTTGGGAACCATGGCTTGAAACGAGGTGCCTTGGTCTACGCGAAAAATCCCGATCAATTGCCCCGTATCCTGCTGCGGGAAAAATCCCTTTGGTACGGCGGTATACAGGTACACGTTCAAGCCGATGGTCACTGCCAGCAACACCAGCATCAGACGCCCATGCGTCAACGCCCACGCCAGCGAGCGGCGATAGCCACGCAGCAATGCGTCAAAGAATGACTCGAGCATCCGCCACACACGGCCAGGAGGCTGCTGTTCTAATGCCTGCTGACGCAGCAGCCGTGCGCACATCATGGGCGTCAAGGTCAGTGACACGACCATGGATACCATGACCGATGCCGACAGCGTCACGGCAAATTCGCGAAAAAGCCTGCCAACCACGCCGCCCATCAGCAAGATCGGAATGAAAACCGCCACCAGCGACAGGCTCATCGACAACACCGTAAAGCCTACCTCACGCGATCCACGCAAGGCCGCCCGCAATGGCGACGCACCACGCTCGATATGCCGCATGATGTTTTCAAGCACCACGATGGCATCGTCCACCACAAAGCCGGTCGCCACGATCAACGCCATCAGCGAAATCGTATTCAACGTAAAGCCGCACCAATACATGATGCAGAACGTGCCAATCAACGATACCGGCACTGCCACGCTGGGAATCAGCGCCGCACGCCAATGCCGCAGGAACAGCAGCACCACCAGCATCACCAGGCCGACCGCCACCACCAGCGTGAGTTCAGCCTCGTGCAATGAGGCGCGGATGCTGGGCGTGCGATCCTGTGCAACGGTCAGATCGACATCACCCGGCAAGAGCGCCGCCAACTGCGGCAATTGCGCCCGCACGGCCTCGACCGTCTCGATGATGTTGGCGTCTGCCTGACGCCGCATGATGATCAGAATGGCATTGCGATTGTTGTAGTAGCCCGTCTGGAACAGGTCCTCGACCGAGTCCTCGACGGTCGCGACATCCGACAGCCGGACAGCCGATCCATCGCGCCATGCCACGATCAGGGGTCGATATTGTTCGGCGCGATCGAGTTGATCACTGGCCATGATTTGCCAGTGATACTCGTCGCTTTCGATCATGCCCTTGGGTTTGTTGGCGTTGGCTTCGCTCAGGGCCGTGCGTACCTCGTCCAGCGACACGCCGCGACTGGACAATGCACCAGGAATCAAATTGACGCGCACAGCGGGCAAGGAGCTGCCCCCGACGGTGACTTCGCCGATGCCGTTCACCTGCGCAAGCTTTTGCGCCACGATGGTCGAGGCCAGGTCATACAGTTTGCCCTGGCTCAATGTTTCCGACGTCATGGCCAGCACCATGATGGGCGCCGACGATGGGTTGACCTTGTGATAAGTCGGGTTGCTGCGCATCCCTGTGGGCAGCAACGATCTCGCCGCATTGATGGCGGCCTGTACATCTCGGGCGGCGCCGTCGATATCGCGGCTCAGGTCAAATTGCAGCGTGATGCGCGTAGAGCCCTGCGAATTACGCGAAGTCATTTCGGTAATGCCGGCAATGCTCCCGAGGGAACGCTCTAATGGTGTCGCCACACTGGAGGCCATCGTCTCGGGACTCGCGCCGGGCAAACTGGCCGACACGGAAATGATCGGCAAATCGACTTGAGGCAGCGGCGCGACAGGCAGCAGGCGAAACGCCAGCACGCCTGCCAACACCATCCCCAGGCACAACAGTACGGTGGCGACCGGACGAACGATGAACGGCGCCGACAAAATCATGGCTGCTCCGCCGCGACGCGCGCGCGGCCCCCGCCTCGTCGCGCCAGACGGTCAAACATCAGGTAAATCACCGGCGTGGTGTAGAGCGTCAGGATTTGGCTCAACAAGAGTCCGCCCACCATGACCAGGCCCAATGGCTGGCGCAACTCCGCCCCCGTTCCGGTGGATAGCATCAACGGCAATGCGCCAAACAACGCCGCCAACGTCGTCATCAGAATCGGACGAAAACGCAGCAAGGCGGCCTCGTGTATCGCGGCTCTGGGCGCGAGCCCGCGCTTGCGCTCGGCCTCCAGCGCGAAATCGATCATCATGATCGCGTTTTTCTTGACGATGCCGATCAACAGGATGATGCCGATGATCCCGATCATATCGAGCTGCGTACCGCTGATCATCAAGGCCAGCAAAGCACCCACCGCCGCCGAAGGCAAGGTCGACAGAATCGTGATCGGGTGGATATAGCTCTCATACAGCACGCCCAGCACGATGTACATCGTGACAACCGCTGCCAGGATCAACCATAGCGTGCTCGACAACGAGTTCTGGAATGCCAGCGCCGCCCCTTGAAAACGCGTCTCGATGCCTGCCGGCATGCCGATTTCTGCCTCTGCTGCAGTAATCGCCTCGACCGCGCCCGATAGCGATGCGCCCGGCGCCAGATTGAACGACAACGTCGTCATCGGGAACTGATCCAGCCGGCTGATCGCCAGCATGGTGTGCCCCTCTGAGATGTGCGCCACCGTGGACAGGGGGACTTGTGTACCCGATTCGGATGTCAGGTAAACCTGATTCAATGATTCAGGCGATTTGCTGAATTGAGGCAAGACCTCCAGCACCACACGATACTGATTGGACTGAGTAAAGATGGTCGAGATCAGCCGCTGGCCAAAGGCGTTGTACAGCGCCTCGTCGATCGCTGATGTGGTGATCCCCAAACGCGCCGCCGCATCGCGATCGATATCGACCCAAGTCTGCAACCCGTCGTTTTGCAGATCGTGGGTCACGTCCGTCACCTCCGGCAGCGCAGACAGGCGATCGACCAATTTTGGGGCCCATTCGGCCAACACGTCAATGTCCGGATTGGACAGCGTCATCTGGTATTGCGTGCGGCTGACGCGATCCTCGATGGTCAGATCCTGCACCGGCTGCATATATACCGTCAGCGGCGGTTGCGTCGTCGTGGTGGCCTGGAGCGCTGGCGCAGCCCCTGACACATCGCGGCCAGAGGCGGCCGTTCCTGGTGATCCAAAATGGTCTTTCAAGGCGTCCTGCAACCGCTCGCTGATGGTAGCCAGATCGGCATCACGCTCCTTGTTCGGTTTCAGCGCAATCTGTATGCGGCCGCTGTTCAGCGTGGCGTTCGTGCCGTCCACACCGATGAACGACGACACGGACTCGACGTCTGGATCCTGCAGGATGATTTGTGCGGCCTCTTGCTGGCGTTTTGCCATCGCCGCAAACGAGATCGAAGCCGGCGCCTGAGTGATCGCCTGAATCATGCCGCTGTCTTGCTGCGGAAAGAAACCCTTGGGGATCGCGATATACAGCAGCACAGTGAACGCGAATGTCCCCAACGCCACCAGCAGTGTCAGCGGCTGATGGCGCAGCACCCATTGCAACGAACGATCATAGCCGGCAATGCATCTATCGATAAACGCTCCCGTCGTCCGGTGAAAGCGTCCATAGCGATGCTCCGATTCCGGGCGCAACAAGCGTGCGCACATCATGGGCGTCAACGTCAGCGACACCACCAGTGAGATCAATATCGCCACTGCCAAGGTAATGGCAAACTCGCGAAACAGCCTGCCTACCACCTCGGTCATGAACAGCAGAGGGATCAGTACGGCGATCAACGAAAAGGTCAGCGACACCAGCGTAAAGCCGATTTGCGCGGCGCCTTTTAACGCGGCTTGCATCGGCGTTTCGCCGTCCTCCAGGTGACGGGCGATGTTTTCGATCATGACGATGGCATCGTCCACCACAAACCCGGTCGCGATCGTCAACGCCATCAGGGTCAGGTTGTTGATACTGAAGCCCGCCAGATACATGATGCAGAAGGTGCCCACCAACGACAGCGGCACCACCACGCTCGGGATCACCGTGGCGGTCAAGCTCCGTAAAAAGACAAAGGTCACCATCACGACCAGAGCCACCGCCAGCAACAACTCGAACTGCACATCGGCCACGGACTCACGGATCGTCTGCGTCCGATCGGAAACCACACTGAGGTCCAGCGTAGCGGGCATCGATGCCTGCAACTGCGGCATCATGGCGCGAATCTGGTCCACCACATCAATGACATTGGCGCCGGGCTGCCGCTGCACATTCAATAGAATCGCAGGATTGCCGCCTGCCCAGGCCGCTTGGCGAACGTCCTCGGCGCCTTGCACGGCGGTCGCGATATCGGACAGGCGCAGCGGCGCATTATTGCGATAGGCAATGATCAGATCGTTGTACTCGGTGGGAGACTTCAACTGATCATTAGCGTCGATCGTCGTCGAGCGCTCGGGCCCATCCAGATTCCCTTTAGGCTGATTGACGTTGGCCCCCACCACAGCCGTGCGCAAATCCCCCAATGACATGCCGGTCGAGGCCAACGCAATGGGATTGACCTGAATACGCACAGCAGGCCGCTGGCCTCCGGCCACACTGACCAGCCCCACACCCGGCACCTGCGAGAGTTTTTGCGCCATCCGGGTATCGACCAGATCACGCACCTGCGGCAGCGGCATGGTCGGAGAGCTGATGGCCAGCGTCATGACAGGCGCATCGGCCGGATTGACCTTGTTATATACGGGAGGCACCGGCAAATCGCTGGGCAGCAGATTTGACGCGGCATTGATTGCCGCCTGCACTTCTTGCTCGGCCACATCCAGCGCCAGGTCCAGGCTGAATTGCAGCGTAATCACCGATGCGCCGCCCGAGCTGGTCGACGACATCTGATTCAGGCCAGGCATCTGGCCAAATTGGCGCTCCAGAGGCGAGGTCACCAACGAGGTCATCACATCCGGGCTCGCCCCCGGATACAGAGTCACCACCTGAATCGTGGGGTAGTCGACCTCGGGCAGCGCCGACACCGGCAGCAAACGATAGGAAATAAAGCCGGCAATCAGGATTGCCACCATCGATAAGGTGGTGGCAACCGGCCTCAGGATGAACAGGCGAGAGAGACTCACGGCGTCTTCGTTGCAGGTTGGCCTTGAGCGGGGCGCCCTGATGGCCCTGTGCCCATGGCCTCACCCGGTGTTGCGGGAATGGGCGCGGTGCCCGTCACGATGCTTACCTTCGCTCCCGTGCGCAATCGATCGGTACCCTCAACGACTACACGATCTCCGGGCACCAGGCCTTGATTGACGCCGACACGGTCGCCATTGATAGGCCCCAATTGCACTTGCCGGACTTCGACGGTCTTGTCCTCACGCATCAGGAACACAAAAGGCCCTGCCGACCCTTGCTGCACGGCGGCGGTGGGAATCACCGTCGCATCGTCACGTGTTTGCACCAGCAACCGCACATTGACGAATTGATTGGGAAACAACAGATCGTCCTTGTTATCGAAACGCGCCTTGAGCTTCACGGTACCCGTGGTGATGTCTATCTGATTGTCGACGGTTTCCAATTGCCCCGTGGCAATCACTTTTTCATCGGCACGATCATAGGCCTGTACTTGCAACGTATGGCCCTGTCGAACCTGCGCCAGTACCTCTGGCAATTGCGTTTCAGGCAACGAAAACACGACCGCGATGGGCTCTGTTTGCGTGATCACGACCAACCCGTCGGTGTCCCCAGTCGACACCAGGTTGCCCGGATCGACCTTGCGCAGGCCCAAACGGCCACTGATGGGCGCGGTGATCCGGGTATAGCTCAATTGCAGCTGAGCATTGTCGACAGCAGCCTGGTCGACTTTCTGTGTGCCTTCGTACTGGCGGACCAGTGCCGCTTGCGTATCGAGTTGCTGGCGTGCGATGGAGTCTTGTTTGAACAAGGTCTGATACCGCTGCAAGTCACGCCGAGCATTCGCTAATAACGCCAGGTTCTGTTGCTGCTGGCCCTGGGCCTGCGCTAATGCCACCTCGTAGGAACGTGGATCGATCTGCGCCAGCAAATCCCCCGCCTTGACGCGTTGGCCCTCGTTGAAATTTACCCGGATCAATTCCCCGTCGACACGGCTGCGCACGGTCACGGTGTTATACGCGGTCACCGTGCCCAGAGCACGCAGCACGATGTCGATATTCTGAGTCGATGCTGAGGCGACACGTACAGGCGTTTCAGCCATCGCGCCGGCCCCCATGCCGCGCATTGCCCCGCCTGCCCCGCGCCCATTGCCGCTACCGCGCTGCGCAGCGGGGGTCGATGCCGTCGGCTCGGCGGGCTTGTAAAAGACCCACCACACGACTACAGCGGCGACTGCCAGCAGGATGATGACAACCCATAGGGTCTTGCGGCGAGGCGTGGCAGATCGGCTTTCAGGCATAAGAGGTCAAGACGGACTTCGGGAGCCGATATTGTCCCCTAAGTCAGTGGAATTGCCATATCCACAAAACCGAACTGAAATACGCCGCAACAGATATCAGAGCCGCCTGGAAACGCTAGGCACTGCAAAGCGACATCTGAAACTCGATGTCTTTTGCCACTTGCTGGGGTTTGGCATCACCGTCCTGAGACGAGAAGCGGATCCAGATCATGTACTTATTGGCGCTGATTTCCGGGAAAACACCGCGGGTCGGGTCCACCCAGACGCGTAACAGTTGGAATAGCTTGCCCGCGAGCATTTGCTGATAACCGCCCTGCTCGGCCACGATATCGGTCCGGCGGCCAGACTCTCGCAGTAAACGCAGCGCCATGGCAACCGCATCGTATAAAGGCCGCAGAGGGGAGATCCAGGCTTGCAGATCTGCGACACGGTCTGCTTCGGATTTGTGTTGCCACGCATGATAGGACGGCATATCGACCTGGGTGGCGCCTCCGGGAACGGCCAGCCGGCCGCGCAGGCTGATCAACCATTCGTTTTCGCGCAAAGGCTGGCCCGCACGCCCTTGGCCCGCCAATGCGCTGACGGTACGCTCCATGTCGCCCAGCATGGCTTCCAGGGCATCCTGCGCGACACCGGGGTGATCACGCAATGCGACCAGCGCCATGCGCTGGCGTTCGAGGTCTTGGAGGACGGAGGTCTTGACGTCGGCCCGTTCGGTGGCATCCAGGATGTCGAACAAGGTCGAGACAGCAATCTGATGATGATGGGGGTCGCCTTCGCCGGCGAAAAAGAAAAGCCTATCGAATAGATATTCCAGCCGAAGGTAGGCTCGGATGCGTTCGTTAAATGGATATTCGAAAAGAATCACGCTTGCTACAGGCCTGTTGGTGATCGGCCTCATGGGCCGGATTATTCAGGGAAGCCGTCCACACCACTACGATGCGGCCGGCGCGATGCCGCCGCCATGTGGCACCAGCGGTCATGCAGAGCCTTTGCCCGCGCGCGCAACTGTTCGGCAGTGGTCGCACCATCGTTCACGATGACATCGTCCGCTGCCGCCAGCCGGGTAGCCCGCGCGGCCTGTGCTGCCATGATACGCTGGATAGACTCTGGCGTCAGCCCGCTGCGTGCCTGCACCCGGGCAACCTGGGTTTCCGGATCGCAATCGACGACGCAAATGCGGTCGACCCGGTCGCGCCAACGCCCGGACTCTACCAATAACGGCACGACGTACACGAGATACACGCCCTGGGCTTGTGCAGCGGCACGCTCGGTATGCAGGCCGATGAGCGGATGCAGTATGCCCTCCAGCCGCGCACGGGACTGCGGTTCGCGAAACACCAGGTCCCGCATCCAGGCGCGATCCAGCGCCCCCTCAGCGGTAGCGGCCTCGGCCCCGAACGCCTCAATGATAGCGGGCATCGCCTCTCCGCCCAGTGCGGTCAGGGTATGGGCGATGGCATCGGTATCGACCAACGCTGCCCCCCATTCGGCCAACATATCTGCCACCCGCGTCTTGCCGGACCCGATCCCGCCGGTCAAGCCGATTTTGTACATACCAAGTCATCCAGAGAGTCTTGTTCGTTACCAGATGCCCCTCAAGGAGCGAGGAACCCGTATGTTCCTGAACAGGATACGCCGCCGGGATATTTGGCCGCAATGGCTACGCTGATACGCGATAACCTTGCCGCGATCCGGCTTAGAACCAAGCAGGACGCCCTGCCACCGCAAACAACGCGACCACCCCTGCCAGCGCCAGGTAGGGACCGAAAGGCAAAGCCTGGCCCCGCTGAGCATGGCCGGTGACGCGCAGGCAGCCAGCCGCCAGCACCCCGGTCAGCGACGCCACCAACAATAACGAGGGTAGCGCCGCCAATCCAAACCATGCCCCTAATGCCGCCAGCAGCTTGAAATCGCCATAACCCATGCCCTCGCGCCCAGTTAGCAAACGAAACATGTGAAACAGCAGCCACAAGAAAACATAGCCCACCGCCGCCCCCAACACCGCCAAGGGTAGAGGCGCCAAGGCGTCATTGAGATTGATCAACAACCCGGCCCACACCAGGGGTAAAGTGATTGCGTCGGGCAGCAGGCTGGTTTGCAGATCGATCCAGGACAGCACCACCAGCGCCGCACACAACCCCATGGCACATAGGGCGATCGGCGTGGGTCCGAAACGCCACGCGCACAAACCGAATAGCAACGCGGTCAATATTTCGGTCAACGGATAACGCCAGCCAATATTGCGCCGGCAAGACTGGCAGCGCCCCCGTGCGAGGGTCCAGCCCACGAGCGGTACGCGGCGCCAACCTCGCACCGGCGCCGCACAGAACGGACAGTGCCAACCTGGCCGCCACAAGCTATAGGAAGAACGTGCGGGCGCCGCATCGGAACCATCCGAGAGACTGTCCTGCTGCCCTTGCTGGGATTCCTGGACCTGCTGCAGCCAGTCGTGCTCCATCATGCGCGGCAACCGATGCCCCACTACCGTCAGCCAGCTGCCGACCAGCAGGCCCAATATAGTGGCCAGAGCGACAGCCCAGGCAGGATCAATAGCAAAGGTGTGCCACATAGCAATCAGAACACGGCCGCGAGGGCTCACCAGGAAAGGCGCCATTATTCCGGCATGCGTGAAATTGTTCAAACGGACCGTGACCATTGGGGCACACGCGGTCGATCACCCGGCCGTATCGGAGGCGCACATAAATGCGTAGAATTCGGGACATACTCACTATTTATGCTGCGCCCGCCATGTCCGATTCCGCGCCTGTTCCGTTTCGCCGAAATTCCCTGATTCTGATCGCGACCGTCTTGGCAGGTGCCACGATGGCCGCCGGCTGCGCGCAGCAGCGCTCTGAGGGGTACTACAACCCGCCCCGAGAGAGCACGGTCACAGATGCGCAATACCAAGGCCAGGGGGCCGGTTACCTCCCGCTGGTGCAGGCCCCCTCGCAACTGCAGATCCAGTTGAAAGCCCCGCCTCCGGGCCAGCCTCGCAAGCCCGCCCCGACCGAGGAACAAGCAGCGCAACAAGCCGCCGTCGCCGACGCACAGGCAGAGGCCGCCGCCACGGCTGCGGGCAGCACCTCGGTAGCCGCTCATGCACTCGTGCCCCAGGCTCAGACCTATATGGGTACCCTGCCGTGCATGTCTCCTTCGGCGCAATGCGCTGCCCAGCGCGTCACGCTGACCTTGGCCCCCAACGGCCGTTGGCGCAGCCGCTCGGCCTATCTGGATAATGCAGGCAACCAGGGCACGCCTTCTGCCGAACAAGGCTGCTGGGATGCAACTTCGGAGCGTCCGCCTAGAGTGTTCCTAGCTGATGCTTCCGGCAATCAGCGCGTGGAATTTGTCGTCGCAGCCAATAACGTGCTGCGCGTCAGATCGGTATTGGGCGTCACTCCCAATCTGAACTACAGTTTGACGCGCCAGCCGGACTTGGACCCCATCGACGAACTGTCGCAACAGGCCGCGCCCAAGTGCCCCTGATACCCCTGCATCGGGGTCGGACAGCGGGGATTTCCTCCGCCCTGCTGTCTCACCCATTGCTCCGAGAAACCTCGTCATTCATGCCGGGGAGGTAACGGGCGCAGCCGTAAGGCTGCAAGATTGGTCTGATTTGAGTTGGTGCCTGGATAGATATCCAGTTTTCTGGCTTGGCTTGGATAGTATCTCGGGCATGCAAAACCATTAGCCGCCGGGCTGGCGGTGTTAGCCCATGGAGAAACGGTAAGACCTGAGTGCATGAGTGATGATGTACAACGGCTCGGTTCTGTGAAGTGGGAATCCCTTTCCTTTAGGGAAGGGAGCAGTCAAAGCAACACCCAATAGCGCAACGGCGGGCAACCGGCTACACTCGCCGCGCACCCTCTTCCTGTGTCGCTGGCGCATCGTGTGACAGGAGGGCGCGGCATACGATGCCTGCCCTTCGGCATCGGGTTATCGGCTGCCGGCTCCTTCATGCATTCCATCTTCGTCAGCGCTGCCCGCGCCATGCGCCTCGTGTCGCCATGGCTGGCCGGGTTTGCGATATTTTCCCAGGCATATGCCGCCCCCGAACTCATCTCGCCCCCTCCTGCCTCGCTGAGCGAATGTCACGGCGTTAAAGACCTGACGTTTGTCGCTCACCTGGACGACGACTTGCTGTTCATGAACCCCGATATCGCGTCGAACATTCAGGCGGGAGCCTGCGTGCAAGTGGTGTATCTGACCGCGAGCGATGCCGGTGAAGGCGAAGGCTATATGTTGGGCCGCGAGCGCGGCGTGCGCGCCGCCTATGCCTACATGGCCAAGCAGCCGGACCTGTGGAAAGAAGACATGGTGCAAGTCGGCACCTACCATATCGCGCGCTTTACCCTGCAAGGCAACCCGCATGTGCAGTTGTGGCACATGCGTCTGAAAGACCCCTGGCTGGGCAAAGGCTGGGGCAGCCTGACGCCGTTGAGCCGCATGGAGTCCGTCGCCAACATGACTGCGGACACGTTGGGCCACTATCACGATGTCTACACGCGCGATGAGTTGGTACGCACACTGGCCGACATCATCAACGGATACAACCCGACCACGGTACGACACCTGGATGACACCATTGCCGTGCCCTATACCCAGTTATGCTGGCGTTGTGCGGGTCACGGGCACCCCGATCATATTGCCAGCGCCCGGCTGGTCCGCGACGCGATTGCCCAAGCCCCCGGCAACTATGCAGAAACAGGTTATATCGACTATCCCAGCCAGGAGCACGAGGCCAATCTGGCCGACGCCGAAGCCACCATCAAATCCGAGATCTTCCGGCGCTATGCCTGGGATGATTACCACTATTGCTCCGGACAGCAGGGATGCCAGGAGCCGGCCGGCCCTGCGGCAGCGTGGGTGAAACGCTCATACTATGTGTCGCGCCACGACGTGGCGCCCGACCTGTTTTCAGACTCCCAAGGGGGACTGATGTTATTTGCCGCCGGTGAAAACAACGATGCCGTCAATATGTGGGATGGCCGCAATCATCGTTGGAATACGCTGGGTGGCCGCACCGCCGGTCCGCTCGTGTCCTTTGCCTATCCGGACTCGACGGCGGGGCTCTTTGCCCGCGATACCTTGGGCGGGCTGTGGGTCAACAAACAAAACCCCGACGGATCCTGGAAAGGCTGGCAGGCCATGGCAGGCCTGCGAGTGACCCGCTCTCCCGCCGTTGCCCCCAATGGCGACGCGGCCGCAATCGCCATGGGCAACGATGGCCTGTATTACTGGACGGCCCTCAAAGGCCTGGATAGCGGATGGTCTGCGTGGCAGGCTTTGCCTGCCCTGCCTCATGCACGGGGTAACGCCGCCATTGCCAAGACGCCCGACAATCGTTTCGTCGCCTTTGCGGCCGATCGAGCAGGCCATGTGTACATGAGCGCTCAACGCCATGCGCAGTCCGTGAGCTGGAGCCCCTGGCAACGCGTATCCTCGCCTGTCAGCGACGGCGGATTGGCCGCCATACGCAATAGCCACGGGCAGGTCGAACTGTACTTGCGTGATCGGCATAGTCGCCACCTGGTGCGCATCATCCAGTCTCCTCCGCAGGCTGCCGATGCCACCGATACCGCAGATATCCGCCGGGCTGCGATCACTGATCTGGGCGTCAGCTACGTGGGCAAACCCGCTATCGGCCTGGACCATGACGGCGAAGTCCTGGTCGCCGTGCTGGAACGCCCGGATGGGCCGCTCTGGCTGATTGACGACGGACAGGCCACCCAACTGGAGGCCAAAGCTGCCTCGCTGCCGGCTATGCGCTCACTGCACGGAACCCTCTATGTCGTGGCCCGCAGTGCCGGGCGCGTACAGTCGTACCAGGTGATGGCGCGCAACCGTGATGGCATTTGGGCGACAGCGACGGCCATTGACGCCTTGCCCGACGCTGGCGGCGGACCCTTTGTCGGTATGGCGGCAAACGAATCCGGCATGCTGGCAACGTCTGGTGTCAATACGATAGCCACCCGGGCCGCCACGGTGCATTAATCAATGGGAGGTACGGCGATCAATGCGCCGCTACCCATGACCGCAGCCAGCAGCCGGATAGCGCGCGATCGGCACAGCAAGCCTGACCTCATCGACGGCAGCCGCCATGACGGCACAAGCTGCATGCCAGTTCCACCGTATTACGTACGCCCAGTTTACGGAAAATGCGTGCACGGTGCGCCTCGGCCGTACGCAATGAAATACCTAACTCAATCGCGACGACCTTGTTGGGCCGTCCCGTCGCCAGATACGAGGCGACTTCGCATTCGCGAGGGGTCAATAAACGAGCCGCGGTAATAGGCAGCTCAGGGGAATTCGGCATCTGTCTCTCTCTTGTGCATCGCAATATTGCAAGAGAGTCTGCCAGGGCATACGCAGTTCCAACAACTGTCAGTCCTGACAGGCGGACAAAATGCTCACACTACCCAGGCGCGCCAGATACCAGTCCGGTGGCGACCGCGGAGGCGGGCGCGGGCAAGCCGCGCGGTCGACAGCCGCCGCCTCGGACTTACAGTTCCAGGTTGTCGATCAGACGCGTCGATCCCAGTTTGGCCGCGGCCAGCGCTACCAGCGGCTCGCTCGCCGCAATCTCGGCCAGCTCAGGACGTTGCAGATCGCGCTGGCGGCGTACTGCCAGGTAATCAACCTGCCAGCCGCGCCCGGCCAAGGCCTGCATCGCCTCACGCTCAACCACGGACAAATCATGTTCGCCGGCAGCGATCCGCTGTTTGATGCTTTGCAACGCCGCGTACAGCGCAGGCGCCTCGGCGCGATCCTCGGCCGACAGATAGCGGTTGCGTGAAGACAAGGCCAAGCCGTCGTCGGCGCGAACCGTCTCATGCGCCACGATGTCTACGGGCAACTGGAATTGCCGGCACATCTGACGCACGATCATCAATTGTTGGTAATCTTTTTTGCCAAACACCGCCACGCGCGGCTGCACGCAAGACAGCAGCTTCAGGACGACTGTGCTGACGCCGCCAAAAAATCCGGGGCGGAACTCTCCCTCGAGAATATCGCCCAGGTCATCGGGCGGCTGCACACGATAGCTTTGCGGCTCGGGATACATCTCGCGCTCGTCGGGCGCAAACAGCACATACACGTCACGCTCGCGTTCGAGTTTCTCGATGTCATCGCGCAGCGTGCGAGGATATCGATCGAAATCTTCGTTGGGGCCGAATTGCAGACGATTCACGAAAATACTGGCCACCACCGGATCGCCGTGCTGGCGCGCCAATTTCATCAGGGCCAGGTGACCCTCGTGCAAATTGCCCATGGTGGGTACAAACGACACGCGGTTCTGCCCGCGCAAATGGTCACGCAATTCCTGAATCGTGTGAACGACTTTCAAAAGATTCTCCGAAGACGAGGGCCCGCCGCGCGCTCACGCGGCGGCGGCAACGCTGGTATAGGCCAGGCGCACGTATATGGGCGCATAGGGCTCGGCCTGAGTGATATCCAGAAGCGATTCGCGTGCCAGTTCCAGCATGGCGATAAAGTGCACCACCACCACGGCGACAGGAGCGCCTTCGAGGATGCGCTCCATGAAGAGCTCGCCGAATTCCATGAACCGCACGTCGTTCAGACGGCGCAGGATGTGCGTCATATGATCGCGCACCGAGAGCTGTTCGCGAGTGATGTGATGGTGTTGATTGAGCTTGGCGCGCTTGAGAATATCGGCCCATGCCGCACGCAGGTCATCGAGATTGACCTCGGGCTGCATGCGCTCGAAACTGATATCCGCTACGGCTTGAGCGCTTTTGAAGTCCCGGCCCAATTGGGGCATGGCATCGAGCTTCTGGGCGGCCAATTTCATTTGCTCGTATTCGAGCAGGCGCCGCACCAACTCGGCCCGCGGATCCTCGGGCTCTTCGCCGGTGTCGGTCTTTTTGACCGGCAGCAACATGCGTGACTTGATCTCGATCAGCATGGCCGCCATCAACAGGTATTCGGCCGCCAGTTCGAGGTTGTGCACCCGAATCTGCTCGACATAAGACAAGTACTGACGCGTGACATCCGCCATGGGAATGTCGAGCACGTTGAAGTTCTGCTTGCGGATCAGATACAGCAGCAGGTCGAGCGGCCCCTCGAAAGTCTCGAGAAAGACTTCCAGCGCATCCGGTGGGATGTACAGATCGGTGGGCAGCTGAAACAGCGGCTCGCCGTACAGACGCGCGAACGCGACGGTATCGACGACATCAGGCGTGCTGTCTACCGGGGGTTCCACCAGAGCGGCCAGTGCATCGCCGGAAACCGGCGGTTTGGAGGGCATCAGAGCGCGTTACGAGCGTCGCCGACTGAGCATCAGTCGGCTTGGTACACATAAGGCCTTTGCGGCACGCGAGCGGCGCGAAAGCCTTCGAGGAGCTCGGGATTCTGCGGCTTGTCCCAGAGACGGGCACGCCCTTCGAGCTGGCGCTGCTCGACATCGGGGTGCGATGCCTTGTAGTCCTTGAGGAAAAGCGTGATTTCGGATTCGTAGTTCTTGGCCATGACACCAGCATCAACAGGTTACGGATAACCCAAGTTTACTTCAGCCCGGCCAAAACTCGGCGTTACAATCGACAGGCCCCCGAACCTCTCGCCGACATGCCCTCCGAATCCGCCAGTACTGCCTCGCCACCCAATTCCGCCCAGGACACGACTCGTGCAGCCCGAATGATCCCGTTTATCGTGGGATGCGCGCTGTTCATGCAGATGCTCGACTCCACCGTCGTGGCGACCGCGCTGCCGGCGATGGCGCAGGCGCTGGGATCGACGGCAGTACGGCTCAATGTGGCGATCACTTCCTATCTATTGGCCGTGGCGGTATTTGTGCCCATCAGCGGCTGGGCCGCCGATCGTTACGGCGCCCGGCGCGTATTCATGGCGGCCATCGCCCTGTTCACCCTCAGCTCTGTGGCCTGCGCACTCTCTCAAAACCTGATCCACCTGGTGCTGGCCCGGATCGCCCAGGGCATTGCCGGGGCGATGATGGTGCCGGTCGGCCGCATCATCCTGCTGCGCGTGGTACCCAAGCACGACCTGCTCAAGGCCATGTCGTTCCTGTCCATCCCTGCCTTGCTAGGGCCTGTCATCGGGCCGCCGCTGGGGGGGTTTATGGTCACGTACATGTCGTGGCACTGGATCTTCCTGATCAATATTCCGATCGGGGCGATCGGGATCATGCTGGTTCGACGTTATGTCCCCGAAATCCGCGAAGCGTCGGTGCCCGGGCTGGATTGGCTGGGTTTTCTGCTGAGCGCCGTCTGTCTGGCCACCCTGGTCAGCGCCTTTGAGGCGTTGGGGCATAGCCTGATTCCGCCTACAGCCGTCCTCGGCCTGGCCGCCGTCGGACTGATCTGCGGGTGGCTCTATGTGCAACACGCCAAACGCGCCGAACACCCCATTCTGGACCTGACGCTGATGCGTGAGCCGACCTTTGCGATTTCGGTGCTGGGCGGCAATCTTTGCCGGTTCGCCGTAGGTGCGATGCCATTTTTATTGGCGGTCCAGTTGCAGGTGGGTTTCAACATGACGCCCTTTGCCGCCGGTCTGATTACCTTTGCCAGCGCGGCCGGCGCCCTGCTGATGAAGTTCGTCGCTACGCCTATCGTGCAGCATTTCGGTTTTCGCCGTGTGCTGACGATCAATGCCGTGTTGACCGGCGTGTTCATCATTGCTTGTGCGGCGTTTACACCCACGACCCCGGTCTGGCTGATGATCGCTATTTTGCTGGCAGGCGGCTTTTTCCGGTCGCTGCAGTTCACCGCCGTCAACACCCTGACCTATGCCGACATGTCGCCTGAACGCATGAGCCGTGCCAGCAGTTTCGCAGCGATGGCGCAGCAACTGGGCATCAGCCTGGGCGTCGGCGTGGCGGCTGTCACGCTGAATCTCAGCATCGCCGCGCGCGGCGCTGACAAAGTCGCGATCGGCGACGTCATGATTGCCTTTGTGGTCATCGGCGTCCTGTGCTCGGCCGCCACGTTCTCGTTTCAGCGCTTATCAAGAACCGCGGGAGCGCAGCTACAGCAAGCGTAAAGCGCCAGTAAGGGCCCGGCTACGGCCGCGGGCGCTGACTACCCCTTGTTCGCAACGTCGGTCATACTTGCGGATATAGGCAAACCAAGAACAGCACCCTACGAGACAACGCATTCCCGAGGCCCGAGCAATATGACCAAATCGTTCATCCTGGCCCTGGACCAGGGCACCACCAGTTCACGTGCCATTGTGTTCGACCGCCAAGGCACGGCCCGCGGCCTGGGTCAGCGCGAATTCCGGCAGCACTACCCGCAACCCGGCTGGGTGGAGCACGATGCCAACGAAATCTGGCAAAGCCAGTTGGAGGTCGCCCGTATCGCGCTGCGCAATGCTGGCGCCACGGCGGCCGACGTCGCGGCGATCGGCATCACCAACCAGCGCGAAACCACATTGATCTGGGATCGTGCCACCGGCCAACCACTGGCCCATGCATTGGTCTGGCAAGACCGCCGTACCGCCCCCCTGTGCGATCAACTGCGCGCGCAGGGCCACGACAAGTTGCTGCAGGAACGCACGGGGCTGGTGCTGGACGCGTATTTTTCCGGCACCAAGCTGGCATGGTTACTGGATAACGTCCCCGGCGCACGCGCGGCCGCACAACGGGGCGAAGTCGCTTTTGGCACGATAGACAGCTGGCTGATCTGGCATCTGACTGGCGGCGCCGTACACAGCACAGACCCCAGCAATGCCTCGCGCACTCTGTTATTCGACATTCATACGCAAGACTGGAGCGACGAGATCCTGGCCTTGCTCGACATTCCGCGCAGCGTCCTGCCATCGATCGCCCCCAGCAGCGCCGTGATCGGTCATGCGCTGCCTGACTGGTTCGGTGGCCCCATTCCCATTGCCGGCGTCGCGGGCGACCAACAGGCGGCGACCTTTGGCCAGGCGTGCTTCAAGCCAGGCATGGCCAAAAACACCTATGGCACGGGATGTTTCATGCTGATGAATGTCGGCGATAAACCCGTGGTGTCGCACAACAATCTACTGTCGACCATAGGCTGGGGGTTGCCTGGCGAACAGCACGGATCGAATGCCTCCACGCCCTCTGCCGGGACGCCCACTTACATGCTGGAGGGCGGAGTCTTCATGGCAGGTGCTGCCGTGCAATGGCTGCGGGACGGACTGAAGATCATTCAACGCTCCGACCAGATCGAGGCCTTGGCAGCCAGCGTAGCCGACACGGACGATGTTTTCCTGGTTCCCGCCTTTGCGGGCTTGGGGGCCCCCGACTGGGATCCTTATGCTCGTGGCACGCTGGTCGGGCTGACCCGCGGTACGACACACGCTCACGTCGCACGGGCCACACTGGAAGCCATCGCACTGCAAAGTGCCGAGTTGATGACCTGCATGAAGGCCGACAGCAACATTGAATTGTCTGAACTGCGTGTGGACGGCGGCGCGGCGCGCAACGATCTATTAATGCAAATGCAGGCCGATCTGCTGGGTGTCGCGGTCGTCAGGCCGCGCGTGTCGGAATCCACCGCACGCGGCGCAGCGGGGCTGGCAGGGCTGGCCGTCGGTTTTTGGTCAGGGCTGGACGAATTTGCCAGTCAGTGGGAAGCCGAACACCGCTTTGAACCGCAGTGGAGCGCAGATCGGCGCGCCGCAAGACTGGCGCGATGGCGCCAGGCGGTAGAACACGCCAAAGGCTGGGCACGCCCAGGCAACTGAATGCCCGGGCGACGCGCTTAATTCAGGCTGGCGCCGGAAAGTTTGACGATTTCCTGGTACTTGGCCTTTTCTTTCTTCACAAATTCCGCAAAAGCCTCAGCCGTCATGGGCTGAGCCTCAGAACCCATGGCGAGCAGGCGTTCGCGGATATCCGGTTGGCGCAGGGCATCGGCGTAGGCCTTATTCAGCTTTGCCACCACATCGGGCGGCGTGCCGCCAGTAGTAAAGACACCGAACCAGGTCCCCAGGTCAAACCCTTTGACGCCAGCCTCGTCCATCGTAGGAACGTCTGGCAAAAGCGAAGAACGCTGCAGGGTCGTGACGGCCAGGGCTTTGACCTTGCCGTCCTTGATCATGGGGGCCGAGGCCGCCAGATTGTCGAACATGAAATCCGACTGCCCAGCCAGCAGCGCCAGTTGAGCAGGCGACGCCCCTTGATAGGGAACATGTACCGCCTGGACGCCGGCGCGTGCCTTGAGCAACTCTCCTGCCAGATGGCCAGCGCTGCCGTTGCCGCCTGAACCGTAGTTCAAGCGATCAGGGTTTTTCTTGGCGTAATCGATCAGGTCAGCCAGCGTATTGATGTGGTTGGCCTTGGCGAAATCGACATTCATCACCAGGACATTCGGCACCGCGGCCACGATGGTGACCGGCGCAAAATCCTTGATGGGGTCGTACGGCAAATTGGCGAACAGCCAAGGATTGATGGCATGCGTCGCCACGGCGCCCATGACCAAGGTATAGCCGTCTGGCGCGGCCTTGGCGACCAGATCGGCGCCAATGTTACCGCCCGCACCGGCGCGGTTTTCCACGATGACGGGCTGCCCCAGCGAAGCGCGGACTTTCTCGGCCAGCAAACGGGCTGAAGAATCCAACGGCCCGCCGGGCGGATAAGGCACGATAAAGCGCAAGGGCTTGGTGGGGAAATCGGTGCTTTGTGCAACGGCCGGCGCAACGCTGGCCAGGCCAGTCACGACAGCGGCGGCCCCGAGCACCAGCGTGCGGCGCACTGTCGAAATAAGTGAATGCGATGGTGATTGGAACATGGCGTTGTCTCCACGGCATGGGTTTTTGTAAGGCCCGCAGCATACTCCATGCGATCTCAGGCCGCCAGGCGAATCGAGCAAAGAATGACACGCGGTCCTATTTTGAACACAAAGATACTGCTCCTATACACGCCTGCCGCCGAATAGGGTACCTGTCACCACTGACCCTGTTCACACCACGCTGTGCCCTCATGCAAAATCCCCCCACTTGGCTCCATGTGAGCCGCCTTGCCGCCGCACTGATGTGCATCCATCCCGCCGTGACTCACGCTGATGACGCGCCCGGCGCTGTTTATCAGCCAAGCCCCATCGTCATCACCAGCGCATCACCGAGCGCGCCGCTGGTCTTTGTCACCGATCCCAAGCTGCCTCGCCAACCGCTACCCGCCAGCGATGGAACCGACTATTTGAAAACGATCCCCGGGTTTTCCGCGATAGGCAATGGCGGCACCAATAGCGACCCGGTATTACGCGGACTATTCGGCTCGCGCCTGAATATCCTGAGCAATGGCACCTCCATGCCAGGCGCGTGCGGAGGTCGGATGGATCCGCCCACCTCCTATATTTCCCCATCGAACTTTGATCAATTGACGGTGATCAAGGGCCCTCAGACCGTGCTGTGGGGCCCGGGCGCATCGGCTGGCACCGTCAAATTCGATCGAGACACACCGCGCTTTACCGAATCGGGCGTCCGCTTCGATGGCAGCCTGGTTGGCGGCTCCTTTGGCCGCAATGATCAAGCCGCGGATCTGACCATGGGCAATGACAAGACATACGCCCGCGTGACGGCCAACCACTCGCACTCTCAAGACTACAAGGACGGCGACGGCAACACCGTTCCGTCGCGCTGGGACAAATGGGGTGCCGAGCTGACGTTAGGCTTCACGCCCGATGCCGACACGCGCTACGAGTTGACGGCCGGCACCGGCGATGGCGAGGCACGTTATGCCAGCCGCGGCATGGACGGGACACAGTTCAAGCGAGAGAGCTTTGGTTTCCGTTTTGAAAAAGACCACCTGGGCCATACGTTGAGCACCATACAAACGCAGATGTATTACAACGATGCCAATCATGTCATGGACAACTTCACGCTACGCACGCCGGACCGCATGAGCCCCATGTCCATGGCTCATGCCTCGAACGTCAATCGCACGACTTGGGGCGGCCGGGTTGCTGGCACCTGGACAGTGTCGGATCACACCAGCCTCATCACAGGGCTCGATTTCCAACGCGGCCGGCATCGTGTGCGCCGCGGCACGGACACTGCGTCCTATCGCCGTGAATCGTGGACCACGAATGCGACCTTTGCCAACACGGGTCTGTTCGGCGAAATGACTTGGCATCTCGCAGAAGACGCACAGCGCGTCATTACCGGTGCACGCCTGGACTGGGCGCAGGCCACCGATTTGCGCGGCGCGAAACGTCCCGCCATGCGTGTGTCCAACGCCACGACGGGCGCGCGCCGCAGGGACACGCTGCCCAGCGGCTTTCTACGTTACGAACACGATATGGCGACAGCCCCTGCGACGTGGTACGTCGGGCTGGGGCATGTCGAACGTTTTCCCGATTACTGGGAACTGTTTCCTCCCAGCCGCGGCCCCCAAGGGTCGGTCAATGCGTTTCAGGGCGTCAAGCCCGAGAAAACCACGCAATTGGATATAGGCGCACAGTACCAGACCGACACGTTCGGCGCATGGTTCTCGGCCTATGCCGGCCACATCCACGACTTCATTCTCATGAAATACCTCGAGGCGGGCAAGATGGGCGGCACACAGGCCACCAACATCGACGCGCGCATTTTCGGTGGTGAATTCGGCACCCGCTATGCACTCACGCGCACCTGGACGACGACGGCCACGCTGGCTTATGCCTGGGCCAAGAACACCAGCGATGGCCGCCCCCTGCCGCAAATCCCGCCGCTGGATGCGCGCCTGATGGCCAGCTATGACGATGGCCTGTGGACAGCGGGCGTCTTGTGGCGCCTGGTCGCCCCGCAACACCGCTATGCGTTAAACACAGGCAACGCGGCCGGCAAAGACTTCAGCGCCAGCAGCGGATTTGGCGTGATTTCCCTCAACGGAGGCTACGCTGTGAACAAGCATGTTCAACTCACAGCCGGGATAGACAATCTATTGAACAAGACGTACAGCGAGCATCTGAATCGCGCGGGCAACGCGGCGTTCGGATATTCGGGGAATACTGCTTTTAACGAACCAGGACGTGCGGTGTGGGCGCGGGTGGGAGTGGCTTACTAGGCCTGCGCTGAATGACGGAAGGAACTGGCACCCGCCATCCTTCCCGCACACCCATCCCCCCGAAAAATCAAGTTTCCTTCTTACGCTTGGACGTCTTGACACGATCCAGCGCTAAAGTCTGCTGCGCATGCTCGGTGAGCCGAGTCAAGGCACGCTCGAAGATCTCTCGTTCTGCCGGACTCAAGACTGACAACAAAGCCTCATTGCGCTCCACCGCCTTGGGAAAGACCTTGCGATAGAGATTCTTGCCTTTAGTCGTCAGGCTCAGCTGTACACCGCGGCCGTCGTTCTCATCCGAACCACGCCGCAGCAAACCGCGCTCGATCATTAATGACACCGCCCGGCTCGCCAGGCTTTTGTCGATATTGACCTCTCTGGCCAGTCCCTGCAGCGACATCGGTGCGTAAGCTCCCAGCATGCCCAGAATCCGCCACTCTCGCGGATCCAGATCAAAATCACGCTGGTTCGATTCGGCTGCCAGGCGGCTCCAGTGGTTGGCCAGCATATTCAGGCGAAACGAGACCAGTTCCTTGAAGTGACTCGCGACAGTGGGCGCGGATTCAGGCGAGGGGGCGTCGGTATTAGGCATGGGCGCAAGTATAAAAAATCCCGGTCAACAGTGAAAGAAGCACCGACCGCCGCAATCAATCCCGGTGGTTCAACGCATTGCGCAGCGGATTGAGCCCACTGCGTGCCACACGCCCTTGCAGCTCTCGTCCCAGCGCGGCTTCGCAAGCCTCCACCGTCTCCAGCAAGGCATCGATGTTCACACCGGTTTTCACCCCCATGTTTTCGAATAGATCGATCAGGTCTTCGCTAACGACATTACCGGTGTGTCCGCCGCCATATTTCACCTTGACCGGATGGCCACCCACGCCGCCAATGGCGCAGTCGAAATGGCGCACATTCTGATCCAGCGCCGCCACATAATTGACCAGGCCGGTGCCGCGCGTATCGTGAAAATGCGCGATAGGATGCACATCCGGATAAGCATTGCGCATACGGCGAAACAGGTCTGCCGTCGTCCGCGGTGTGGCAGTGCCCGTGGTATCGCCCAGGGCGATATGGCGTACCCCCGCGTCTCGAAATCGCCCCACATCGGCCAGCACACTTTCTGGATCGACGCGCCCTTCGAATGGACAGCCAAAGGCCATGGAGATCGTGCCGATCAAACGGAAACGGTCTGCAGCAGCTGCCGCCATCTCGGCAACGTTACGCCATTGGTCGGCCCGGCTGCGTGCCAGGTTTTTCTGCGAATGCGTGTCGGTGGCAGATACCAGCAAGCTGATCTCGTTCGCACCAAAACCTGCCTCGGCATCGGCCAATGCACGCTCAACCGCGCGCATGTTGGCACACGTGGCTTTATAAAAGACCCCGGGTTTGCGCGGCAGCGCCTGCAGCATGGCCGACGCATCGGCAAACTGCGGAATCACCTTGGGGTTGGAATAGGACGTCGCCTCGACGCGGGCGAACCCCAGTTCAGCAAAGCGAGTGACCAAATCCACCTTGGCCGAGGTCGCCAAGTGATTTGGTTCATGCTGCAGCCCATCGCGGGCAAAGCATTCGCATAGCACGACATCGCGGCCGTCGTCTTCAAGCGTGAACGCATCGATTGTCATGAAGCCACCGTATCCGAACGAATATTCCACAGCTCGATGGCGTGCTCGCGCAGCTTGTTTTTCTGAACCTTGCTGCTGCCCGTCATGCCGATATGCTCAAACGTATCAACCTGAGCAATATATCTAGGCACCTTGAAATTGGCGCATCGTGCCTTGCACCATGCTACCAACTCATCGTTGGTCGCTTGCTGCCCCGGCTTGAGCAAAATGAATGCGCCAGTCACCTCACCCAACCGGGCATCGGGCACACCGATCACCTGCGCCTGCCGGACGGCAGGATGCGCATGCAGAACCTCCTCGACCTCTGCCGGCGCGACATTTTCCCCACCGACACGGTACATGTCCTTCAGACGACCCACCATGCGCATTCGACCATCGGCGCGCTGCTCTCCCAGGTCGCCTGTGCGCAACCACCCATCGGCAGTAAACGCCTTGGCAGTCGCCTCGGGCATGTTGTAGTAGCCACGCATCACGTTCCAGCCGCGAACCTGGATTTCTCCTTGGCTGGCGCCAGGCGCCAGCACAGCCCCCGTTTCTGCATCTGCAATGCGTACCGCAACACCCGGATGAGGCAACATGAAGCCATCGCGGCGCAATGCGAAATCGTCGGTTTTGTCGCTGACGAGCACGTTAGGCGAAGCCTCGGACTGACCATAGGCATTGCAGACATACGGCACGTTCATTACATCGCGGATTTTCTGCATGACTTCCGGCCCCGCGGCCGCCCACCCACCGGTCAAGTGCAATCGCGCCGGATCGAAATCTTCGTGGCCCATCAACATCAGGAAAATCGTGTCATTGCCAGAGGTCAACGTACAACGCTCTGTGTCCAGCACACGCAAAGCCTCAGCCACGTCGAACTTGGGCATGCTCAGCAGACAGCAACCCGACACCAGCGACACAAGCACCGACAAGGTACTGCCGGCCACATGGAAGAACGGACGAATGCTGAAATAGCGGTCCTCTTCACACACGCCCATGCGCCTGGCGACGCTCGCCGCATCACCGAGCATGTTCGCATGGCTCAACATCACCCCTTTGGGAAATGACGTCGTACCGGAGGTGTACTGAATCAGCAGCACATCGTCGGGCACAACGCGAGCCATCATCGGATCGATCTCTTCGTCGGAAATTTTCTCGGCCGCTGATAAGAATGCGTCGTAAGACACAGCGCCAGCAGGAACGCCCGCACCGCCTACGGTGACGACACGAGCCAGCGCAGGCAACACCGCACCCGGCAATTTCTCGTCGATCGCGGGCTCCACCTGGCGCAGCACCCCTGTGAAATCGATACCCAAGAAACTGTCTGCATAGATCAGCAGCTTGACGTTCGATTGCTGCAGGCAAAACAAGAGCTCTTCGGCCTTGAAGCGCGTATTGACGGGAACAGTCACGGCCCCGATGGAGGCGCAAGCAAAAAACGCCGCGATCCAGCCGCCGGAGTTGCCCAGCATCAGCCCGACATGATCGCCTTTTTTGATCCCGGCAGCGTACAGTGCCTTTGCGATACGGCGGCTATCGACCGCAAGGGCCGACCAGACATGACGCTCACCCGGCCCCACATAAGCCTCATGATCGCCCCGGCCGGCCACCGTCTCTCGCAGCACCTGCGACAGCGTTGTGGGCACCGGAATCCCTGCATCATCCAGCAATCGCATCGTCTTCAACCTTTCTTGCCAAAATTCTCGATGGCTTTTTTCCAATCGCTATGGCGCAGGTTTTCCTGAATCGCCAATAGCTCGATCGCCATCGCTCCCTCGCGCGTAGTCTCCAGACCGTTATCGATGCTGCGCTTGGTCAGTTTCACCGTCAACGGATTTGCGGCGGCAATTTGCGTGGCCATCTCCGTCACCCGCATATCAAATGTCTCTGCATCAAACACATGGTTGACCAGGCCCAATTGTGCGGCCTCGCTGGCGTCGACGAGCCGGCCAGTGAACAAGAGCTCCTTTGCCATGCGCCGCCCCACAATGCGCGGCAAACGCTGCGTCGCACCTACCGTTCCCCAGCCCACTTCGGGATACTTGAAAACGGCGGCAGGGCTGGCCAGCACAAAATCACACGCTGCCGCAATCTCGCAACCCGATCCGAACGCCGGGCCATGCACCGCCGCGATAACGGGTTTGGACACCGCCTCGATCGCAGCATAGGCGGTAAAGCCATTGACGCGCCGCGCCACCATCTCGGCAGGACTCATGCCCTGGCGTTCCTTGAGATCGGCTCCGGCGCAGAATGCGACGCCTTCGCCACGGATGACGACGACCCGTACCTCGCTGTCGTTTTCGAGCGCTTCGCACGCGGCCGTCAACTCCTGGCACATCGCGACGTTCAAAGCGTTGCGGCTATCTGGGCGCGCCAACCACAGCGTGGCTACGCCTTCGGTGATTGCCAAACGTAATGTGGTGAATTCCGGATAAGTCTGCATAGTCAAAGCTACCTTGGATCTCAGTTCTGCAATTTCATGCCAGTAACGCGCACGAGCTCGGCCAGCCGCTGCCCATCCGCGCGGATGTATTCGGTCGCCTGCGCCTTTAGCTGAGGCATGGTTTCGGCATTCTGGATGGCCAGCGTCTTTTGAAACTCGGGCTTGGCCTGTACCGTCTGCAAGGCTGTCGCGAGCTTGTCCACCACCGCAGCCGGCGTCTTGGCAGGTACTGCCAGCGAATACCAGCTGCCCATTTCCAGATCAGGCAGCCCCGCCTGCGCAAAAATCGGTACATCGGGCAAGTCCGCCAGGCGCTTGCTGCCACCATAAGCCAGCGCACGCAAACGGCCGGATTTGATCAATGGCAATACGGCAGAGACGTTCAAAAAACCGGCTTGCACGACGCCGGCCACCATATCATTGGCGGCTGGCGCAGCGCCCTTGTAGGGCACGTGCATCAGATCGACGCCAGCGGCCTTCTTGAACATCTCACCGCCGATATGCGGTGAACTGCCCATCCCTGCCGAACCATAACTGATCTTTCCTGGTTCGGCCTTGGCCAAGGCAATGAATTCCTGCACGGTTTTAGCAGGCACCGACGGATGCACCGTCAGCACATTCGGCACATTGGCCACCATGCCAATGAACTCGAAATCCGTAACGCCGTCATAAGGCACGTGAGTGGCCAGTGGCGTCACCGTGTGAGCGGCAGCCGTTCCCAACAGCAAGGTGTAGCCATCGGGTGCGGCTTTGGCGACATAGGCAGCGCCGATCGAGGCTCCACCGCCCGCCTTGTTTTCAACGATGATGGATTGGCCAAGGACATCACCCAGCTCTTTAGCCAACGCGCGGCCCAGCAAATCTGCCGGCCCTCCGACGGCATACGGATTGACCAGGGTAATAGGGCGGGATGGGTAGTTGTCTTGCGCCATGGCAGCCGGCGTCACTACACCCATGGAAAAAAGCAGTAATGCGTTTTTCAACAAGCGAATACTTTTTCTCATCATTGTCTCCTTGTCTGGAAAAGCTCAGATCGCACCCTCGGCGTGCAAGCGTTGAATCTCCGCATCGCTGAGCGACAGCTTTTCGTGCAGGATGTCGTGGGTGTGTTCACCCAGCATGGGCGGGCGCGTGACGCTGGGATCGTCGAACCCGTCAAAGCGAAACGGAATTTTCAGGCCATGAAAACGGCCGATTTGCGGATGCGGATACTCGACCACCATGCCCCGCGCAGCCACGTGCTCGTTGCCGAGCACTTCGTCGACCTGCAAAATAGGGCCAGCCGGCACGCCCACCGCGTCGCAACGGCGGCATAGCTCATCTCGATCCAGCCGGCTGATCGCTGCTTGCAAGCCTGCCATCACCTCCTCGCGGCGCGCCAGGCGGCCGGCATTTTTCGTGAGCCCGGCATCGCTGGCCCAGTCTTCCAGACCTAGCAAATTGCACAAGGGCACCCAATGTTGATCGCTGCCGGTAATCTGCACCCATTTGCCATCGCCGCAGACAAATGCCGCTGACGGGATGCGCCCAGGATGTTCCGTGCCGAGACGCTCGGGGACTTCTGCAAGGGCGAACCAGCGTGCGGCGGCAAGCGACAACAAGCCCACCTGGCCATCGAACATCGAAAAATCCACATGACTGCCTTTGCCCGTCTTGTCGCGTCCTGCCAGCGCGGTCAGCACAGCAATCGTCACCCAGAGTCCGGAACTCAAATCCGCCACAGGCAAGCCGGGTTTGACTGGACCGCCGCCGCGCTCGCCTGTCAGGCTCATGATGCCCGCCATTGCTTGAAATACGGTGTCGTAGCCTTTGCGATTGGCATAGGGCCCCGTCATGCCAAAGCCTGTGCAACTGACGTAGATCAATTGCTCGTTGACAGCACGCAGCGCCGCATAGTCCAGGCCATACTTGCTCAAGGTCCCGACGGGGAAGTTCTCTAGCACTACGTCCGCCTGCGTCGCTAACTGACGCACGATGTCCTGCCCCTGAGGAGATCGCAGGTTGACCGTGATAGAACGTTTGCTGCGATTGAAGGCGAGATAGTAGGCCGACACCGCTGCCGTGTCGCCCTGCACCATGGGTTCGAACGATCGAGTTTCATCGCCAGTCTTTGGCTGCTCGACCTTGATGACCTCCGCACCCAACTCCGCGAGTATCATCGACGCGAACGGGCATGCCAGTACGCGCGACAGATCCAGAATGGTGATTCCTTCGAGTGGCCTCATTTCACGCCCCCTTGGCCTTGCGAAAGCCTCGCATCATCACGTTGGCGTCGCGCCCGATCTCCAGTGCCGGCGCCAGCGCCAGATCGGCCACCCGGTGAAAGCTCCGTTTGGTCGTTGCCATGGCGATGGGGCTCCAGCCGGCGATCGTGCTGGCCAATGCCAAAGCCACATCGAGCACCTGTGCATCAGGAACCACGCGATTGCATAGCCCCATCGCTTTCGCAGCATGGCCATCCAGCGGCTCGGCTAAAGCCACCAATTCGAAAGCCTGTTTACGCCCGACCTGCCGGACCAGATTCGCCATCACCACGGCAGCCACAATGCCATGCTTCAGTTCCGGATAACCGAATCGCACAGTCTCGGACATCACTGAGAGATCGCAGGCGATGGCGAGGCCTGCGCCGCCACCCAATGCGTTGCCGCGCACAGCCGAAATGACGGGTTTGTTCATCTGCGAGAAAACGAGATGCAGTGCCGTAGTCAAATCCGCGCGCGCGGTCACGGCCTGAGGGTCCTCTGGTGTCAGTGCCGAAAACTCGGTCGTGTCCGCGCCGGCGCAGAACGATTTTCCGGCACCCGTCAGCACCACCGCATTGATGGCAGGGTCGCTATCTGCCGCGCGCAGGCTATCCAGCAATGCCTGCGTCAATGCCGTATTCAAGGCGTTATGTTTTTCCGGACGATTCATCGTCAAAATGCGAACTGCGCCGCGGTCTTCGATGAGCAGGTGTTCCATCATGGTTTGGTATCTCGTGTTATCAACAAGAAAGGCCTGACATGCCGTCAGCCCCTCAGATCCATCTCGTGCAGCCGGGCAGTGGCCTGCCTGAGCTCTTGAGCCAATTGCTCGACCACCTCGGCGGCCGGTCGAATACTGGAAATGAGGCCGGCCGACTGTCCGAGCTCGACCTTTCCCCATTCGATGTCGCCATCCAGGGCCGCCTGCTTGAGCGTGCTTTTCTTGAATAGCGCGTCGTAGTTTTCTTGAGGCATCTGTTCGCGTTCGGCGTCGAATACCGCTTGTGCAAAGGCGTTGCGTATTCCTCTGACGGGCAGGCCTCTGCGTCCGATCAGTGCGGTGTCATGCACGTCGGCTGCCAGTACGGCCGCTTTGTAGCGTTCGTGTACGCCGGCCTCCTGCGTGAGCAGAAACCTCGTCCCCAACTGCACGGCGTCGGCCCCTAACGCGAGCAACGCCGCAATGCCCCAGCCGTCGGCAACGCCTCCACCCGCGATAACGGGAACGGAGACCTCTTGCAGGACGCGGCGCACAGTGACGAGCGTACTGACCTCATTGGCCGGCGGATGTCCGCCCGCCTCGCCGCCTACAACCACCAAGGCATCGACGCCCGCATCGGCCGCCTTTTTGGCATGCTCGAGCGTCGACACCACTTGAATCCACACCGCACCGTATTCCCGGAATCGCGGCAAATGCGCTTTCGGGCCGCCCTGAGAAGCAATCACCACGGGCACACGGCGCGCAGCCATGGCATCCAGTAGCTCGGCAGCCTGAGGTCGATACAGCGGAATATTGACCGCATACGGCTTGTCAGTCGCCGCCGCCAGAGCGTCCAACGTACGGCTGAAATCGTCTACCCGCAGCGGCCCCGCAGCTAGCACTCCGAGCGCACCGGCATTGGACACGGCAGCGGGCAACGCAACATTTGACGACGCCCAGCTCATCCCTGCCTGCACGATGGGGTGCCTGATACCTAACAAATTCGTAATACGGGTAGCCATGAAAATTTCGCCAGACCAAAACTAGTTGATAATTTAAACTACTTTAAAAATCACAACAAGATCAAGCCTGAAAAATAATTTGAATTTTTCTATCCATACTTGCCAATGAAAAAACCATAATTGATTGACATGTGAAACTAATTAGTGGATAAAATCAACTTTATAGAGAAAACAAAAAACAAAGTTTTCCACACCCTCACAAGGCCCTGGAACCTCATCATGAATGCCCCTAGCCCCGCCCCTGGCGAATCGATGATCATTGAGTCGGCCACATACACTCCATGCTTGCAACGCCAGGAAGATCCCTCGTGGAGATTCTCCCGAGGAGGCATCCCGCAGATCCTAGGCTGGATCGTGACCCTCACATCGCGTTCAGGAGAACAAGGCTGGGGACATGTACTCACCACCCCGATAGCCAATCCGGATGCAGCCCGCACAGAAAGCGCGCTCAAAGCGGCATTACCGCTCGTCGTAGGGCATCGCCCGCTGGACCAACAACAGTTGCATGCAGTACTGGCAGAATCCTGCCGCGACCTGCCTTGCATTCAGTCAGGCATCACCTCCGCCGCATTGGAACTGGCCGCACGTTGTCTGAGGGTGCCCTTGCATGCGCTATTGGGAGGCACAGTCCGCCATCGCATCCCGGCCACCAGACTGATTCCGATCAAGTCACCAGAGCTCATGGCAACCGAAGCCCTGCAATTGCAAAGCCAGGGATATCTCGGCCTGAAACTCAAGCTCAATGGCGAAGCTGACACCGACATTGCTCGCGTACGCGCCGTTCGCGCAGCCGTAGGGGCCGACTTGTTGCTCACTGTTGATGCCAATCAGGCTTACGACGCCGACACCGCAATCGAGGTCTGCCGTGCCTTGTCCGAACAACAGGTCACGCTCATGGAACAGCCTGTGCCCGCCGCAGACCGCGATGGCCTGCGGCGTATTACACAAAGCGGCGTGATGCGTATCGAAGCCGATGAAGCCATCGGCTCGTTGCGTGGTTTGGTCGAACTCATCGCCATGGGGGCTGCGCACTCGTACAACTTGAAGGTGCCTTATATGGGCGGCCTGCGCAACACGCTGACTGCCGCACGGCTGTGCGAAGCGGCAGGTGTTCAGTGCCGGCTCGGCGCCATTTTCGGCCCTCGCCTGGCATCGGCTCAGGCGGCCCATCTGGCCGCTGGTCTGCAATCCATAGAAGGCGGAGCCGAGATTGCCGAATCCGAACATTTGCTGGACGACCCATTTGCCGGATTCGACGCTCAGGACGGTCACGTTCTGGTCTCGGACAGCCATGGCAGTGGCGTCAGCCTGCGTGCCCGATAGCAGCTAAATACACAGGAGATGGGAGATGATCACCAAAAAAATAGGCAGCAGAAAGCGACGCAGCCTGCTGCAAGGACTGGCCGCGCTGTCCATGGCGCCGGCCATCGCTGGCAAATCCAGTTGGGCAAGAGAGCCCTATCCCTCGCGTGCGCTGCGCATCGTTGTTCCTTATCCACCTGGCGCAATCAATGATGTGCTGGCGCGCCATTGGCGAACGTTTGACCGCATCGATGGGCAAGGCTGTCATCGTAGAGAACAAACCCGGCGGCAATACCCTGATCGGCACGCAATTTGTCGCCAAATCCGACCCGGATGGCTACACGCTGCTGCAAGTCCCCGCCGCGCATGCCATCAATGCGGCGCTACAACGCCGTTTGCCCTATGACCCAGTCAAGGATTTCAGCTTTATCACCCTGGCTGCCCGGGCGCCCTTTTTGCTGGTCGTCAGCAACGATTCACCGATCAATTCCGTACAAGATCTAGTAGCTGCCGCAAAGAAAGCCCCCGACGCCATCAGCTTTGCCTCATCCGGTACTGGTGGTAATGCGCACCTGATGGGAGAACTGCTCAATAACGTGGCGGACATCCAGATGCTGCACGTACCATACAAAGGCACGGCCGCTGCGATCAATGACATCATTGGCGGTCAAGTCCAATGCACATTCAGCACCTACTCGGGTGCAGCGGCGGCCATCCAGGCGGATCGATTAAAAGTATTGGCGGTGACCAGTGCAAAACGGGCGCCCGTCTTTCCCGATATCCCTACGATTGCCGAATCTGGGTACTCGAGTTACGACGTCGTGGGATGGTGGGGATTCGCAGTGGCGGCCGGAACGCCAACCGTCATCATCGACAGGCTGCACGACGAAATCATACAAGCCTGCAATACGCCGGCCTTGAAAGAAAGACTGGCTGCCGATGCCGTTGAACTCGTGGGCAGTACGCCCGAGGAATTCATAGCCTATCTGAACAAGGACATCGCATTATGGCGTGACCTGAGTCAGAAGGCGCGTATCACGTTGGAGTGAAGAAAGGCGCTGGGGGTGATTGAAGTGGTACGAAACCTACTAAAACCACCCGTGCCAGCGACGAGCAATTAATGCAGAATCTGACTCAAGAAATGCTGCGTACGCTCGTTCTGCGGATTATCAAAGAACTGATCCGGACTATTCTGCTCGATGATTTCACCACGGTCCATAAAGATGACCCGATCAGCGACCTTGCGCGCGAACGTCATTTCGTGCGTCACGCACAGCATGGTCATGCCGCTTTCCTGAGCCAGCGTCACCATCACATCCAGCACCTCTTTCACCATTTCCGGATCCAGCGCCGAAGTCGGCTCATCAAACAGCATGATCTTGGGGCTCATGCACAAGGAACGCGCAATCGCCACACGCTGTTGCTGGCCGCCTGAAAGCTGACCCGGATACTTATTGGCCTGCTCCGGAATACGAACACGCTCCAGATATTTCATGGCCGTAGCCTCAGCCTCGGCACGTGATTTCTTGAGCACCCAGGTCGGACCCAGCGTCAGGTTTTCCAGCACAGTCAAATGCGGAAACAGATTGAAGTGCTGAAACACCATGCCGACATCGCGGCGTATGGTTTCGATCTGCTTCAGGTCATTGGTCAACTCAGTGCCATCGACAATGATCTGACCTTGCTGGTGCTCTTCCAGACGATTGATGCAGCGAATCATCGTCGATTTACCCGAGCCCGACGGACCGCAGATCACAATACGTTCGCCTGGCGTCACATCCAGATTGATATTGCGCAGCACGTGGAACTGACCGTACCACTTGTTCACGTTCTGCAAGCGGATGATGGCATCACTCATGCCTGTACTCCCAAAAGGTGCGCCTGCCCGAGCCGCCGTGAGCGGTCTCGGGCCAGGCAGCTATCGTTTCTGTCCGGCCGCCAAACGCGTTTCCAGACGTTGACTGTATTTCGACATCGAAAAGCAGAACACGAAATAGATCAGTGATATGAATACGTAGGCCTCAATCCCGAAGCCGCGCCATGCCGCATCCGACAGCGCAGCCTTGGCAGCCAGCGTCAGATCGAAAATACCGATGATCACGACCAACGACGTGTCTTTGAACAACGCGATAAAGATGCTGACCAAAGGCGGAATCACAATACGCAACGCCTGCGGCAAGATGATCTTGCGCATTTGCTGCCAGTAGTTCAGCCCCAGCGAGTCGGCGCCCTCATATTGCCCCTTGGGAATGGCCTGCAAGCCGCCCCGCACGGTCTCGGCGATATAGGCTGCCGCGAACATGATGATGGCAATCTGCGCACGCAACAACTTGTCGATGGAAAAGCCCACCGGCAAGAACAGCGGCAACATGACCGAAGACATGAACAACAGGCTGATCAGCGGCACGCCGCGAATCAACTCGATGTACACGACGCACAGGGCCTTGATGGCCGGCATTTTCGATTTGCGGCCCAGGGCCAGCAACACGCCCAGCGGGAAAGCAAAAGCAATACCGAAAGTCGAAAGGATCAAGGTCAGCGGCAAGCCGCCCCACAACGAGTTCTCGACGTAGGTCAGCCCAAACACACCGCCCCACATCAGCAGCGCCACAGCCGTCAGGCCGACCACCCAGATCAGCGCCAGGCGTGCGTTCCAGAAACGGCGCAAGCCGCTGCACACGATGACAGCAATCAAGATGATGGTGGCGATCAGAGGCCGCCATTGTTCATCGTAGGGATAGGTGCCAAACAGGATCAGCCGATGCTTTTCGGCAATGAAGGCCCAGCATGCGCCCGCGGCCTTGCGGCATTCCTGCGCAGTCGACGAGGTGAAGTCCGCCTGCAAGAATGCCCAATCGACCAACGCTGGCACCGCCATGATCAGTATCCAAGCCGTCAACACGGTGGCCAGGATGCTCAAGGGCGACGAGAACAGGCGTTCTTTCCACGTAGGCCACAGGCCCACCTGGTTTTTGGGCGGAGGCAGACCTTCGCTGGGGATAGGCGTAGTCGTACTCATATCAACGCTCCACCAGCGCAATGCGCTTGTTGTACCAGTTCATGAAAATCGAGATCGACAGGCTGACCGTCAGATAGGCCGCCATGATGATCAAGATGCCCTCGATCGCCTGGCCCGTCTGATTCATCATAGTGTTGACCACCGACACGATATCCGGGTAACCGATTGCCACGGCCAGCGAGCTGTTCTTGGTCAAGTTCAGGTACTGGCTGGTCATCGGCGGGATGATCACGCGCAACGCCTGCGGCAATACCACCAGACGCAGCACTCGGGAACGGCGCAGGCCCAACGAGCCGGCAGCCTCCCACTGGCCATGGTTCACCGCCTGGATACCCGAGCGCACGACTTCTGCGATAAAGGCAGCGGTGTAGATCACCAGGCCCGCGAGCAAGGCGGCAAATTCAGGCGACAGCGTCAAGCCGCCGCTGAAGTTGAACCCCTTGAGCTCCGGCATATTCAATGACAGCGACGCGCCGCTGACAAGCCAGCCCAGTATCGGCAAGCCGATGAACAGTGCCAGTGCGGCACGTCCCAAGGGGAAAATCCGGCCGGTGGCCTCTTGGCGTTTCTTGCCCCAGTGCGCCACCAGAATCGTGCCGACAATCGCCAGTGCCAGACCGCCGAGTATCCAGTCCATGGAGCTGCCTTCCAGACCGGGCACCTTCAGGCCACGGTTGGAAATAAACACCCCAGGCAATGGGTTGTATGCCTGGCGCGGACCGGGCATGTTTTCGGTAATCAGCGCGTACCAGAAAAACAGCTGCAACAGCAGCGGTACGTTACGCATCACCTCGACATAGACCGAGCAGACTTTGGCGATCAACCAGTTTTTGGACAAGCGGCCCACGCCGATGAGCGTGCCCAGAATTGTCGCAAAGATAATGCCCAGCACCGCAGCGCGCAGGGTATTGAGCAGGCCTATCCAAATGGCGCGGCCATACGTGTCTGCAGGACTATAGGCGACCGGAGTCTCGCCGATCGCGAATCCAGCCTCTCGATCGAGAAAACCAAAACCAGTTGAAATATTGCGTACCTGCAGATTATGCAGAGTATTAGAGACCAGGAACCACACGGCCCAGGCAACGAGGGCCAGCGCGACAACCTGATAGACCACGGCGCGCACACCGGGATCGTTCCAGCTGAGGCGGCGCTTGGGCGCGGCCACTGGAGCTTTTGGGTTGTTTGTCGTCATGAAAAGCTTCTACAGAAGTCAAAACAGGAATGGCCTGGAACCCGCCGCAGGCCACCTCACTCCTGCCGTCCGCATCGTGCGGACATCAAGGCAAGACGGGATGATCCCGTCTTGCCCGGCAGCGATGCTTAGCGCACCGGCCAACCGTACATAATGCCGCCGTTCTTGTACGAAGCATTCAAGCCGCGTTCAAGTTTCATGGGGCTGTTCATCCCGAGCGTGCGCTCAAAGCTTTCGCCGTAGTTACCGACTTGCTTGATGATGTTGTAGGCCCACTTGTCGTCCACACCCAGGTTCTTGCCCATGCCCGGGGTCACACCCAGGATGCGTTGAATATTGGGGTTGGAATTCTTGGTCATTTCGTCGACGTTCTTGGACGTAATGCCATACTCTTCGGCTTCGATCATGGCGTTCAGCGTCCAACGAACGACGTTGAACCATTGCTCGTCGCCCTGGCGCACCATGGGACCAAGCGGCTCTTTCGAGAAGTCTTCCGGCAAGATGACGTAATTGTCGGGTTTTTCAAGCGTGGTGCGGCTCGATGCCAATTGCGACTTGTCGGTCGTGAAGGCGTCGCAGCGGCCAGCCGAGAAAGCGCGGATGATTTCGTCGTACTTGTCGATCACGACCGGTTTGAACTCGATCTTTTCGCCACGGAACCAGTCGGCCAGGTTGAGCTCGGTGGTGGTGCCAGGCTGAACGCAAACGGTGGCGCCGTTCAGTTCTTTCGCGCTCTTGACGCCCAGTTCTTTGGACACCATCACGCCTTGGCTGTCGTAGTAGTTCACGCCAGCGCCAATCAGGCCCAGGGTGGTATCACGCGTCAGCGTTTGCGTCGTATTACGAGTCAATACATCGACCTCGCCTGACTGCAGTGCAGTAAAACGCTGCTGCGTATTCAGCGGGGTGACTTTGAATTTGGTCGCGTCATTGAACATCGTGGCTGCGACGGCGCGGCACATATCGATGTCGATCCCTTGCCATTGCCCTTTGCTGTCGGCCATGGAGAAACCAGAAATCCCCGTGGACACGCCGCACTGGACGAAACCTTTCTTTTTGACGCTATCAAAAGTGGCCCCCGCATGCGCGGTCGCCGCAGTGGCTAATAATGCAGCAGCCACCGCGGCTAATTTTAGTGCTTTCATTTGGATCTCCTGTAAGAAACGCTTGCTTGCAACGTAATCCGGCAATTCAAGCATCGCCGGGGATGGTAGCGGCTGGAGATATTCGGGGACATGGGGGAAATCCCTCGACAAGTTGAGCAAAAAAAAGGGACGCAAGAAATATGCAACAAGCGTGACACGTCCCACTAACCGGAATACACACGGTACTATTGCTGCTTCATCCTTTCTTGCCGCCATGATCGAATTCCAGCACGTTTTCAAATCGTATGGGCGCGGCCGTAACATCCTGGCCGACATCAATTTCCGCGTAACCGCCGGCGAGTTCCTGTTTGTCTCAGGAGCGTCGGGCGCGGGCAAATCCACCTTGCTGAAACTGATCGGCGGGCTGGAGCCTGCCAGCCGGGGCTCGATCCAGGTCAACGGCCAGCGTCTGGACCAGCTCTCGGCACGCGCACGGCCCTATCTGCGACGTGCCGTGGGCGTGATCCTGCAAGACACTCACTTGCTGTTTGATCGCAGCGCTCTGCAAAACGTCATGCTTCCCCTGGCAGTCACCGGTCAGGCACACGGGCCTGCCAGTGCGCGCGCCCGCGCCGCCCTGGACAAGGTCGGCCTGGCAGGTAAAGAAGATATGAATCCGATCGAACTCTCTGGCGGCGAACAGCAACGCCTGGCGATCGCGCGCGCTATCGTGAACCGGCCTGCGATTCTGATTGCGGACGAACCGACGGCAAACCTGGACCAGGATACGGCGCGACGCATTCTGAATGTGTTTCGCGACTTCAATCGCGTCGGCGTCACGACGCTGATTGCTTCACACGATCAGGCCCTGATGGCGCAATACGCCACCCGCACCCTGCGGCTGGAACCCGGCAAATTTTTTGATTCGGGAGCCCGCGAATGAAATCCTGGTTGCGATTGCATCGCTATGCGCTGATAGTCACCTTGCGCCGATTGGCGGCGCAGCCTTTTTCCTCGTTGGCGAATCTGGTAGTCATGGCTCTGGCCTTGGCCTTGCCGCTATTGGGAGCGGCGATTCTGGTCTCTGCCCAGCCTGTCGCCCGCCAAGTGTCGGTGACGCCAGAGGTCACGTTGTTCCTGAAGACATCCGCCCCCGATGGCGCTGCCGCCGCGATTGCGCAACGCATCCGCGACGACAATGCCGATCAGGTGCAAGCAGTACGTGTCGTGCCGCGCGACGAAGCACTGGCCTCGTTGCGCAACGATCCCACTTGGGATCAAGCCCTGGCCGTGTTACCTGGCAATCCGCTGCCGGATGCCGTGGTCGCCACGCTGACCGAGGGCGAGCAACTCGCGGAGCGCGCCAACACGCTCGCCGATACGTGGCAAAAATGGGAACACGTCGATATGGTGCAGTTGGACAGCGCGTGGGTGCAGCGGCTGGAAGCCATTCTGCGTTTTGCGCGCGTGGGCCTGATATTCCTGGCGGCATGTGTCGCGGCAGTTGTGCTGGCAGCCGTCTTCAATACGGTACGCATGCAGGCCATGCTGCAACGAGAGGAGATCGCTGTGGCGCGTCTGGTGGGCGCTACGGAGTCCTTTGTCCGCCGGCCCTTCCTGTATCTGGGCGCCCTGTCTGGTGCGTTGGCGGCCTTGATCGCCATAGGCGCGGCAGCCGCCGCCCTGACTCCGCTGAATAACGCGCTGGTGGGGCTCGCCCGTAGTTATGGGGCAAACTTTGCCCTGCATTTGCCGGGTTTGCCGATACTGGCGATTGCGGTGGTGGGCACGGGTATCCTGGGCGCACTGGCGGCACGCTGGTCAGTGACCCGTAGCACTCGATTTTAATCGGGGACACATTAAAAGACGGCCGTGCCATGAGACCGATTTTTCGCGCTCATGGCAGGGAAATTCGGCACATATTTTTAATTTTCAGTTACATAGAGACAACAAAAGTTTCGCGCGATTCGTTGCGACGAATGTTCTATGACCATGGCTACATAACTCGTATATATAGTCAGGCCTTTTTTTAAATCATCCAATTATGTACCCATGCTTCGGCGCCTTTGTGGGCGAAGGCGCTGCTCGGCAGGCCCGGGGTGCGATAATCCCGCGCTATGGATTTCGCCCTTCGCATCGTCGCCTGGCAAGCTAGCCACGGCCGCCACGGACTCCCCTGGCAACATACGCAAGACCCGTATCGGATCTGGCTGTCAGAGATCATGCTGCAGCAAACGCAGGTCACGACGGTCATTCCGTACTATCAGCGTTTTCTGGAACGGTTCCCCGACATTGCAACGCTGGCGGCTGCCGACCAGGAAGCGGTCATGCCGTATTGGGCGGGCCTCGGATACTACGCACGCGCGCGCAACCTGCACCGTTGCGCGCAAACCATCATGAACGACTGGGGCGGACGCTTTCCGCCCACGGCCGAGCAGATCGCCACGCTGCCGGGCATAGGCCGATCCACGGCAGCCGCGATTGCAGCCTTTGCGTATGGAGAGCGGTCCCCCATCCTGGACGGTAACGTCAAGCGTGTATTCACGCGGCATTTCGGTGTCGAGGGAGAGCCCACACGGCGTGAAGTCGAACAGCGTTTGTGGGAACTGGCAGATGCGCAAGTCGCTGAGGCGCCCGGCCTGAACATGGCGACCTATACCCAAGGCTTGATGGACTTGGGCGCCACACTATGCACGCGCGGCAAGCCCGACTGTACACGCTGCCCTGTATCCGAGACCTGTATCGCGCGCCGTGATGGGCGCCAGAGCGAACTCCCCACCCCCAAGGCCCGCAAAGCCATCCCCGAACGCCAGACCGGCATGCTGGTACTGCAACGCGATGGTGCAATTTTGCTGGAACAACGGCCGTCGCCGGGTATCTGGGGTGGACTGTGGAGCTTGCCGGAATTCGACGTGGGCGCCGATCCGACCCAGGCCGCACGACAATTGGGTCTGGAGCCCACCCAACGATACGAACTGGCCGCGTTTGCGCATACGTTTACGCATTATCGATTGCATATCAAACCGTGGTATCTGCCCGTGAGCCAGGCTGCGAGCATAGCCGAGCCGACGATGCCGCAGCGCTGGGCGAGCCTGGCGGAGCTGCCATCGCTGGCGCTGCCGGCACCGATACGCAAGCTGTTGGAAGGGCTGCTGGAAGCAGGCTTGCCTGAGTAGGAATTCCAGATTACTCACGCGCCCTTCAACAACATCACCAATTTCAAATCCGGATGCGTCGCCAAGCGAAACGTCGTTTGCTGATAAGCCAGCCGGCCATGACTCGGATGCTGAAACTCGCGTAGACCGCCCTCGCGCTCCACCACGGCGTGCCGTGTCCACCAATGCGCAAACACGTCGCTGTCTCGATTCAGCTCATCGAGCAGCGTCAACACATCCGGCTCATCCAGATGCGCACCCGCATCGGCCCGGAACTCGGCCACGACGCGGCGCGCGCGTTGATCCCAATCCACCACCAACTGACGCGCGGCCGGATCGAGAAAGATATAACGCAATAAATTCGGCTGAGGATCGCGTATGGGCCAATCGTCAAACAGTTCGCTCATCGATGCGTTATGCACCAACACATTCCATGCACGATCGAGCACATAAGCCGGTGCGGTGATTGCATCCACGCACTCACGCAGCAGCCCCGGCGCCTCGCTGCCATCGTCGCGCGGGTGCTGTGGATCCGCGCACTCGGCCAACTCGAACAGGTACGCACGCTCGGCGCGCGCCAACTGCAGCACGCCTGCAATCCGCGCCCACACGGCAGGTGACACGGATACTTCGCGTCCCTGTTCGATCCAGGTGTACCAGGTCACGCTGATCCCGCATAACTGCGCGACCTCTTCGCGTCGCAATCCAGGTGTGCGGCGTCGCATCCCCTCTGGCAACCCGGCCATCTGGGGCGTAATCCGCGCCCGTGCGGCGCGCACGAACTCGCCCAAGGCGTGACGGCGGCGGGTCGAACTGTCAGGTGATGCCGGCAAACCGGCTTGGGGGGAAGCATTCATACCAGGATAAGTAATGGTCTTGTACGCGTATCAACGGACATTTATCTTAACTCCTGGCACGTCATGCCATCTGTCTCAACGCCGTTTTCGGAGTCATTAATGACCCTCTCTGCTTCTCACGACGCCGCTGTCGAGCGTCAGTTCAGTCCACAAGCTGCCGCATATTTGACCAGCTCGGTTCACGCGCAGGGCGAAGACCTGCAACAACTGGCCAGCCTGGCTCGGGGGCAGCCAACGGCTCGTGTCTTGGATCTGGGTTGTGGCGGCGGCCATGTGAGTTTTCTCGTTGCCCCCTTGGTTCAACACGTCACTGCTTACGATCTGTCCCAAGCGATGCTTGATGTGGTCGCCGCCGAAGCTGGCCGCCGCGGATTGCACAACCTGGACACCTGTCAGGGCAAAGCGGAACGTCTGCCATTCGACGATGAGCAGTTCGATCTGTTGCTGTGCCGCTATTCGACCCACCATTGGCAGGACCCCGGACAAGCCATACGCGAAGCAAGACGCGTATTGAAGCCCGGCGGTATCGCAGCCTTTGCAGATGTGGTTTCGCCCGGCGAAGCATTACTCGATACGTGGCTGCAAACGTTCGAAATGCTGCGTGATACTTCGCATGTGCGTAATTATTCGATCGCGGAATGGTCTGCGTTGCTGACGCAGGCGGGTTTTACGCTGCAAAGCACGACATTGCGGCGTTTGCCGCTGGAGTTCTCGTCCTGGGTGGCACGGATGCGTACACCCGAGACGCTCGTGGCCGCATTGCGGGCCCTGCATGCGATTGCGCCGGATGTGGTGCGTGAGCATTTTGAGATTCAGGGTGATGGGTCGTTTACTAGCGATACGGCGACGTTGGTGGTGCGTAAGGGGTGAATGGGCTGCTGGTGTGGTGTTTTGCGTGAGGTTGGAGTTCTTTTGGTCGTCGAGCCGAGGCAATCGGCCCGGCCGGGCTTCACAAAGTCGGTCCGGCGCGCGGGCGCCGGACACCGCGTCGCTCACCTCGTCCGCGCCTGCGCGCTCCCTTCGGTGGCTGCTCGCTCGACCTTGAGGCGCCCGGCCGGGCCGATTGCCTCGGCTCGACTAGCGACAATTAGCATTCTCTGCATCGCTGACACGACTGTCTTGCTTGGCGTTTTTTTGCAGCCGCGTTGGCAAAGAAGAAGATCTTACGGCGCTGCTTTCGGCGCGCGCCCTGCGCGCCCACCTCAAGCGATCGGTCTGGGCATGCGGGAGGGGTGGCGTGGTGCTTGTTTGGAAGATCTGCTTGGCTGCGTTTGAGGCCTGCGACGATGATGCGTAGTGCATTTCTTTGACGGTGCATCTACCGAATGCCTACGCATTCCGTGGCATGAGGCCAATGTAGCTCGAGAGATCTTTTGTCATGCAACAGTGCCACAGCCTATGCATGCAAATCCCGAATGAGGTCAGCGCCCGCTTGAACACCCTCGACAGATCCTGAATCGCATCGATTCCTGTCGAACCGGCTCAGTCCATTAGCTGGGGCTGGAGTGCGGATGTTCCCGTGGTTGATTCCGCCCCCATAACTGCCACGCGGCGGCGACGGCCAGCACGTTTGCCGCATCTTGCTCGCCATCCTGAATCAACTTATCCATGGCCGCGAAGGGATTGGCCCCATAACCGATCAATCTTTGCGCCGTTCCTCTATCACCGTGTCTACCCAGTTTCATGAGCAAGTCGATCGTTGACGCTCCGGCATTAATCAAAGATCTCACGTCCGCGTCCGAATCACCCCTGAAGACGGCTCTTTCAATCACTCCAGTAGCCGTTAGCATCGCGCCTCCCCGTATCAGTACGCGTAACGCCGCTACCTTTTCTGCCTCGGCCAGATTCTTCATTTCAAGCAAGGCCCGTACCGCCCGACATTGAAATCCCTTGACAGCACTGAGCAGGGTTTTCACTTTCTCCAGCTCACCGTGTCGGGCGCAAGTCACCCAAAGGTCAAGTACGTCTACAGCCGCCGCTGGAATTAACACTTTTGCAGCTCTCGTATTAGCCGATTGCAAGGCATTTCCCAGAGCGGTCACCACTTCGCTTTTGCTGGCCCATTGGTGAACTAACAGTAATTGCAATGGCCCTACATCATGCCGGTTAACAAGCTGTTCCAGGGCGAACGACGTGCTTGCCCCGGCGTAAAAATACAACTCTGCCGCCAATATGTTGCATCGAATGAGGGCAATGACAAACGCTTTCGATAGCTCGCCTTCAGCTTCGATCAGTATCTGTGGTGCGGCAATATCAGGATGCAGCATCGGCATGCCGAAAGATTCCCAGAGTACCTTCGCGCTGATATTCGTTTCTCCTCCCTTTTTGACCAAGGCTTGCATCAGATCTACTTTCGCCATTGCCGAAGCACGCATTAATGGCGTATACCCCTCTCGATCTAACGCATTGAGGATCAGGGGGGCATCGCCACATTTTTCCAGTAACAACTTCGCGATCCCATCTCGGCCTATCGAAATTGCCAGATGAAGAGCCGTTTCTCCGTCATCGTCGATGGCCGTCAGATCGACCTGACACTGATCAAGCAGATAAGAAAGGCCATCAACATCGCCTCTCCTTACGGCATGAAAAACCTCGTCCTTTGGAATTTTCGTTCCGGGCGGAAATCGCGGCTCGTTCGAATAGATGGCAGACGCAATCCGCGACGAGACACTATGCATAAGCTCCATGAATCGCCCCTCCTGAAGCCGACATCGAAAAGCGCATCAATACACGGTAAAAAGACTGGCAGACAAGCAGCCCGGCGTATGGCGAAGAACGGCACCCGCCATCGCTCTGAAAGGGAGAGTATTTATGACGTTTTCAGGCAGTCACGATCGCAGCAGACTTGATCAACTAAGTAAATACTATCCCAGCGAGGCTCTCATGCCGTCGCAAAAGTTCTTGTTGCCTCAATTTCGGACGCTTTCCCAGTACAGCACGTACCAACGAACTACCCAACGGAGCGCATACTCCGCTTGGCGATCCCGTTCGTAGAAATTAAGCACAGATGGAGGTCAGCGGACCTCCTGAAAGGCGTTGCGACGGGCTATAGGCTCAAAGCCTTAGCGTGCCGACAGTGTGAGCCAGCGTTCGCCGTGTAAAAGCGGCGCCGGCCCGTTGAGGCGCGATTCAGCCTCGCGTAGCGAGGCCGAGGCCCCTGCTCATGGGCCGAGTCGCGTCCGATAGGGCCGGCGCCGCTTTTACACGGCGAACGCTGGCGTCAGAAGAAAGAACGATTATGCAGGCGCCGACATCCGACCATCCGCGCCATTCGGGACAAGCAAAAACTCATCACCCCAAGCTACTAACCAGCGTCCGCCGAACATCCTCCTCAGCCCGCCCACTACGCGCGATGTAATCAGCCAGTTGATCCTCACCAATCGTCCCCACGTTGAAATACTGCGACTGCGGATGACTGAAATAGAACCCGGACACGCTGGACGCCGGATACATCGCATAGCTATCGGTCAAGGTCATCCCGATATCCGCCCCATCCAGCACACGGAACATATCGGTCTTGACCACATGCTCCGGACAAGCTGGATATCCCGGTGCCGGGCGGATGCCCACATATTTCTCGGCGATCATGTCGTCATTGGACAAGCCCTCGTCAGGCGCATAGCCCCACAGATCCTGACGCACTCGCGCATGCAGACACTCGGCAAATCCCTCGGCCAAACGATCTGCCATGGCCTTGAGCATGATGCTCGAATAGTCATCCAACGCCGCCTGGAATTCGGCCTCTTTCTTTTCGATTCCCAAGCCCGCGGTCACCGCAAACATACCGATGTAATCCGCCACGCCGCTGGACTTCGGCGCAATGAAATCCGCCAGGCATTTATTGCTGACGCCCTCACGCTTGACGCCTTGCTGACGCAGATTGCGATAAGTAAACAGCACTTCGCTGCGCGACTCATCGGTATAGATTTCGATGTCGTCGTCATTGACTGTATTGGCAGGATAAAACGCCACGACGCCATTAGCCGTCAGCCAACGGCCATCGATGATGCGCTTGAGCATGGCCTGCCCATCGGCATAAACCTTTTTCGCCTGCTCGCCGACGACCTTGTCCTCGAGAATGGCCGGAAATTGCCCAAACAGACTCCAGGTCTGAAAAAACGGCGTCCAATCCAGATATTTGGCGATCTCGCTGAGGTCGTAGCTCTTGAAGGAACGGCGGCCGATGAATTTCGGGCGCGGCGGTGTGTAGTTGGCCCAGTCGATCTGCGGACGCGCGGCACGTGCGTCGGCCAACGAGATCAGCGGCGTGGCCTTGCGATTCGCATGACGGCGACGGACCTCCTCGTATTCCTGCGCGATCTCATCGATATACGTTTGCGCCTGGTCGGAAACCAGATTGGCGGCCACCCCCACGGCACGGCTGGCATCGGGGGTATAGATCACGGGACCATCGTAATTGGGCGCAATTTTCACGGCCGTGTGGACGCGGCTGGTCGTCGCACCGCCAATCATCAACGGAATTTTGCGATCGCGGAAATACGGGTCACGCTGCATTTCCGAAGCCACATAAGCCATTTCCTCGAGGCTGGGCGTAATCAAGCCGGACAGGCCCACAATGTCGGCCTGCTCTTCTTTGGCTTTCTCGAGAATCTGCGCGCAGGGCACCATCACGCCCATGTTGACGACTTCAAAGTTATTACATTGCAGCACGACGGAAACGATGTTCTTGCCGATGTCATGCACGTCGCCTTTGACAGTGGCGATCACCATTTTCCCCTTGGCTCGGACATCACCGCCGGCCGCCGCAATCTGGCGCTTTTCTTCCTCAATAAAGGGAATCAGATGCGCCACGGCCTGCTTCATCACGCGTGCGGACTTCACCACTTGCGGCAAGAACATTTTGCCGGCACCAAACAGGTCGCCGACGATATTCATTCCATCCATCAACGGCCCTTCGATCACCTCGATGGGACGGCCGCCGCGGGCCTCGATCTGTTGCCGGACTTCTTCGGTGTCTTCGACGATAAACGTCGTGATGCCGTGCACCAACGCATGCGACAAGCGATTTTGCACAGGAGCGTCGCGCCAGGCGAGATCCTCTTCTTTCTTGGCGCCCGAGCCTTTGACGGTGTCGGCGAACTGTACCAACCGCTCAGTAGGCGTGCGTTCATCGTCGGGATCAGTTTTGCCCACGGGAGGCTCACGATCCAGGATGACGTCTTCGACCAAGTCTCGCAGGATGCCGTCCAGATCGGCGTACACGCCCAACTGACCCGCGTTGACGATACCCATCGTCAGGCCTTCGCGGATGGCGTAGTACAGGAACACCGTGTGAATGGCTTCGCGCATCGGCTCGTTGCCACGGAACGAGAAGCTCACGTTCGAGATGCCGCCCGAGATACGCGCGTGAGGCAGATTTTTCCGAATCCAGCCCGCACCCTCGATGAAATCCATCGCGTAGTGATTGTGTTCGTCGATCCCCGTCGCGACGGCAAAGACGTTCGGATCAAAGATAATGTCCTCGGGCGGAAACTGCTCTTCTTCGACCAGAATCTTGTAGGCGCGCCCGCATATCTCTTTGCGACGCTCCAGCGTATCGGCCTGCCCCTGTTCATCGAATGCCATCACCACGACAGCCGCGCCGTAGCGCCGGCACAGACGGGCATGCGCACGAAAGATATCGATGCCCTCTTTCATGGAGATCGAATTCACGACCGGCTTGCCCTGCACGCACTTCAGCCCCGTTTCGATGACTTCCCATTTGGAACTGTCGATCATGATGGGTACGCGAGAGATATCAGGTTCGGACGCGATCAGATTCAAGAAGCGATGCATACACGCTGCCGAATCCAACATGGCCTCGTCCATGTTGATATCGATGATCTGAGCGCCGTTCTCTACCTGTTGACGCGCGACGGCCAAGGCTTCGTCGTATTTTTCCTCGCGAATCAGGCGCGCAAACATCTTGCTGCCCGTGACGTTGGTGCGCTCACCCACGTTGACGAACAGGGATTCCTCGTCGATGTTCAGCGGCTCCAGGCCCGACAGGCGAGTCTTGACGGGAATATCGGGCACAACGCGCGGGGTCAGCGAGGTGACTTTATCGGCGATGGCGCGAATATGGTCAGGGGTCGTACCGCAGCAGCCGCCCGACATGTTGACCAAGCCGGCGCGCGCGAACTCCTCGAGCAATGCCGAGGTATCGGCCGGCGTTTCGTCAAAGCCCGTTTCCGCCATGGGGTTGGGCAGACCAGCGTTGGGGTACACACAGACGTAGGTATCGCAGATCTTGGACAGCTCGGCGACATAGGGGCGCATCAGCGCCGCACCCAACGCACAGTTCAATCCGATCGTGACCGGTCTCGCATGGCGCACGGAATTCCAGAATGCCTCGACGGTCTGGCCCGACAGAATGCGGCCCGACGCGTCTGTGACGGTGCCCGAGACCATGACAGGCAAGCGTACGCCGCGCTCCTCGAACACGGACTCGACGGCAAAAATGGCAGCCTTGGCATTGAGCGTGTCGAAAATGGTCTCGATCAACACAATGTCGATGCCGCCATCCAACAAGCCATTCAATTGCTCGATATAGGCGACGCGCAGCTCGTCAAACGTCACGTTGCGCGCACCGGGGTCATTCACATCCGGCGAGATCGACGCGGTCTTCGGCTGAGGTCCCAACGCACCTGCCACAAAACGCGGACGCTCGGGGGTGCTGTAGGCATCACAGGCCGCACGAGCGAGTTTTGCAGACTCGAGATTCAGCTCATACGCCAGCTCGGGCAAGTCATAGTCGCCCTGCGCAATCGACGTCGCGCCAAAGGTATTGGTCTCGATGACATCGGCGCCTGCCTCGAGATACTGGCGGTGGATCTCGTCAATGACGTCCGGCCGCACCAGCGACAGCAATTCGTTATCGCCCTTTAGATCTTTGTGGTGATCCGCGAAACGCTGACCACGGAAATCGGCTTCGCCGAGCTTGTAGCGCTGGATCATGGTGCCCATCGCACCGTCCAGGATCAGAATGCGCTCGCCGAGCAGGCGGGCAAAATCACCACCTCGGGTATAGGAGGAAGGCGGATAAGGCAGGCGGGGATACGACACGGAAATATCTCGGAAATGTGGCGAAAAGGCAAAAAATGCCCGAAAACCGACACTTGATGGTAACAAAATGGGTCGCTTTTTGCCTTGGAATGCTACAGTGCGGCCCGAACTGGTGCTTCTGGCGCGCGATGCGTGCCGAAGGTAAACGGGAAACAGGAAGGCGCGCCGCGCCCAGCCTGTGCTGCCCCCGCAACGGTCCCCATGCGTGCATCGCGCCGCATGGCAGCCCGACACCGGCCAGTTCACCCACCGGGACGCCCTGTGCGGCCCATTACCGTGAACGACGTGCGGGGTCGCGCGTCAAACCGAGGCTTGTCTGATGAAATCCCGCCCTTTCCGGCATGCAGCCGGCGTCTTGATTTGCGCTGTGCCCGCTCTGGCCGCCGCCCAACAACAAGACCAAATATCCACCGCGGCCGCAGCCCCAGAGCTCAGCACCGTCACCGTCACGGCCTCGCGGGTGCCCACCGAGGCCCGCGATCAACCCGTACAGGTTTCCGTGCTGACCCAGGAACAAATCCGTACCAGCAGCGCCATGACGGTACAAGAGCTGCTGTCCACCCAAGCCGGCGTGCACGTGATCAACAGCACAGGCGCGGCGGCACAAGCACAGGTGGACCTGCGCGGCTTTGGCATTGCCGGATTCAGCAACACCCTGATCCTGATCGACGGCGTACCGCAAAACAACAATGATCTGTCGGCACCCTCGCTGGGCACGGTGCCGCTGGACCGCATTGAGCGCATCGAGATCGTCCGCGGCAGCGGTTCAGTCCAATATGGCGGCGGCACGACCGGTGGTGTCATCAACATCCTGACCAAGCGCGGCAATCCCGACGGCCAACCCGTCTCGGCCAGCGTCACCGGCACGCTAGGCAATTATGGCCTGCACCAATTGGATGCGGCCATCAGCCTGCAAAACGAACATGTGACCGTCGACGTCTACGGGCAAACGCTGCGCACCGACAACTACCGCGACAACAACCGCGAAAGCCGCGACGGTGGCGGTATCGGCCTGGCTTTTCATCACGACGATGGCGAGATCCGTCTCTATGCCCGAACGACCACGCAGAAACTCGGCCTGCCCGGCCCGCGCCGCGTTGACCCTGCCACAGGCCTGAACGAGTACGAGGACGACCCGCGCGGCACGTCCACGCCCGACGATTACGTCAATACCCAAACAGATGCGTTCGGCCTGCAAATCGAACAGCGCCTGGGCACGGGCACCCTGTATGCCGACCTGAATCAACGCGACAAGTCACTGACCGGCTTCACGGGATCCAGCTACGGCGACACGACCCGCGAGCAAGATCTGGGCGAAACCACCGGCAGCATTCGCTATCAGTTGCCGATTGCCGGCAAACACGCGCTGATCGTGGGCGCCGACATGCTCGACAGCAGCCTGGACGCCTCCAATCTGTACTCGTACTCACCCATGCCGGACCAGTGGCGCGCCAAACAACGTCAACACGGGTTCTTTGCCGAAGCTCAAATCCAGGCCACTGACACGACCCGTATCACCCTGGGCGGCCGTCGCCAATATGCCAACGATCAGTTGGAAACCCTGTCAGGCTACAGCGGCAACTCCGACGAGACACGCCATCTGGGAGCCTGGCAACTAGCCCTGCGCCAGGAGCTCGGCGCGGGCTTTAGCGCCTACGGCAAAGTCGGCCGCAGCTTCCGTTTCGCCAATTCCGACGAACTGCTGTATGTCGCAACCCCGCTCAAGCCGCAGACCTCCGTAGACAAGGAACTGGGCATTTTGTGGAAATCGGACACGTCCAGCGCTCGCCTGACCTGGTATCGCTACGACCTGACCAACGAGATCCAATACAACCCGATCAGTTTCTCCAACGTCAATCTGGATCCGACGCGCCGCCAAGGGATCGAACTGGAAGGCCATCACGATCTGACCAAGACCTTGAGCCTGGACGCGAACGTCACCTGGATGCAGGCTAAATTCCGTTCTGGCACCGCCGCTGGCGTGGACCTGGCCGGCAACACTGTGCCGTTGGTGCCAAAATGGATGGCCAACCTGGGCGCCACCTGGCGCCCCATGGACAAGCTGTTCATCAGCCTGTCCGGCCAATACGTGGGTAAAGCACGCATGGATAACGACCAGGCCAACGAGTTCGACAAGCAGCTGGATGACTATTTCCTGGTCAACGGCAAGGTCGGCTATGCCTTTACCAAGAACATCTCGGGCACGTTGGCCGTGAACAATCTGTTTGACAAGGAATACGCGACCTATGGCATCCGCTCGGGCAGCACCGGCGCCACGGGCGCGTATAACCTCTATCCGGCTGCGGGCCGCAACGTCCAGGCGTCGTTGACGATCCGCTACTGATGCAACACGCCCTGCCCGTTCCTGATGCCGCCAAGACCCTCGGCCTGGACGGGCGGGCATTGGCCACAACGCTGCTCTGTCTCGCCGCAGTGTCCGCTGGGGCATCGGAACCATCACAGACGGCGACGGCCCCCACACACGTTGCGACGACGGCGCATCACGCAGCGATCACACTGCGTGATGATCACGGCCACACGATCACACTCACCGCACCCGCGCGGCGTGCCATCACGGCCGCGCCTCACGCAACAGAATTGGTCTACGCGGCTGGCGCAGGTGCCTATCTCGCAGGCACCGCCCAGGGCAGCAACTACCCCCCTGCAGCCCTCGCGCTGCCTTCTATCGGCACCACACTGCGACCGAACCTGGAAATCGCAGCAGCGCTGCAACCCGACCTGCTGATCGCCTGGCAGCCGGCGGTTCCTGATCCATTGGGAGATCTCATGCAACGCCAGAAAGTGCCGGTGTTCTACAGCGACCCGCGCACCTTGGCCGAGATTCCCGAGGCGGTAGAAACCATGGGGAGCCTGTTCGGCACCGAGGCGCAGGCCGTTCCTGCGGCCAAGGCTTTGCGTGCCCGGCTGGCCGCGCTATCCGCCCGTTACACACATCTCGCCCCTGTGCGCGTTTTCATTCAAGCCGGTCTGCAGCCGATTTACACCCTGAACGGTCGCAGTATCGTCAGCGATGCCCTACGCCTATGCGGCGGCATCAATGTTTTTGCAGAAACAAATACACTGGCACCGCAGATTTCGCTCGAAAGCGTGCTGGCTGCGCGGCCGGACGCGGTAGTCGCTGGGTTGGCCGGCCCCAACGACGCTCGCAGCAATCTGCAAGCCTGGCAGCGGCATGGGTTGCCGGCTGCACAGCTGGGCTATGTATTCAGTGTGGATGCCGATGCGTTATATCGGCCTGGACCGCGTTTGATCGATGTAACCGAGAAGCTATGCGAAGACCTGGATCGGGTTCGCACTCAACGGCCTCTGATCGGCTCTTCAAATACCAGCGACTCCCACTGAAGCGTCCAAAACAGGCGGGTAGCCATTCCTGACCAAGCTGGGGTGACCACACTGCAAGCGGCCGCTACCCTTTGGTCCAACCGAGCCCGGCAGACAAACGCTGTGCGGCCGCCACTACCAAATGAATGATGTGCTGCAACTCGGGCTCTCCGATTCTGAACGCGGGCGCCACCACGTGGATGGAAGCCACGATAGAGTTGTCTATAGCGAACACAGGAGCCGCACACGACACTTGATGATCGCTGACTTCGCCCCTGCTGACGCAATAACCCTGTTTACGGATTTTGGCTAACTCATCCAGGATCAAAGATCTCGACTTGGGTGTGAGATCCGTGAGCGGCGTCGGATACTGTGGTATGCATCGGTCAATAAACTCCCGAGACTTAAACGCCAGCAAGCATTTTGGCGAGCCTGCATACAAGGGACGTCTACGCCCCACATTGGCATGCACACGCAAGTCTCTCGATGGCTCGGCTTTAGCAATGCACAAAGCATCAAAGCCATCTGCCGTACGCAACTGAACCGTTTCGTTCACACGTTGGCATAGCTCTTCCAAGATGGGTGTGGCAAGCCGGATCAAATCAATCTGAGAACTGGCCGTTATACCCAGTACCAGCATAGCGTCGCCCAGCACATAACCATTGTTTTCGTCTCTCTTGACGATTTTCCGTTGTTCCATTGTATGCAACAAACGATAGGCTCTCGATTTGACCAGGTTCGTTTTCTGCGCAAGTTTTGTCACGCCAGATCGCGGCATACGTGCGACCGTCATCAATAAATCAAAGGCTTTTTCAACTGATTCAACCGTATATTTATCGTCAGCCATACGATCTTCATCTCCTATTTGGCGGCCATATTAGCTGTTTTACTAGATAAAACACATAACAAAATTGCATTGACATATAGCTAATCCTTTGTTTTCATCACCCGCTTTCAACACCCCGCAGCGACAAAAACCCAGACTGACCATTGGCCTGATGCCAGCCTTCCAAGGGAGTAAGAATTGATCAAAGCGATGACCCGCCGACTCGTATCCGGCACAGCATTTGCATTACTCGTTTCTCTGACATCCCCGTCCATGGCGCAAGACGCCACGCTGTCAATCGGTATGGCGGCGCCCGTCACCACCATGGATCCGCATGAGGACTCCAATTCGCCGAACAATGCGGCCAACCGTCACATCTTTGACAGTCTCATCAACCGTGGAAGCCGTGCGGAAAATAAGCCTCAGCTAGCGACATCGTGGGAAGTCATCGACGACACGCACTGGCGATTCAAGCTGCGCAAAGGGGTGACCTTTCATGACGGCTCGACGTTCGATGCAGAAGACGTTGTCGCATCCCTGTTGCGTGCGAGAGATAAGCCCTCGCATGCGTTTGCCGCCTACACCCGGAATATCGCCAACGTCACGCTCGAAGACCCCTATAGCGTTGTTGTAGAAACGTCTACGCCCGACCCTCTGCTCTTGAATTCGCTCAGCCGCATTCACATCATTAGCTCGCAATACGCAAAGGCCAGCGTGGCAGACTTCGAGAGCGGGAAAGCAGCTGTGGGGACCGGCCCGTTCAAATTTGTGTCGTACACACCGGGCGACCGCATCGTTCTGGCACGCAACGACAACTATTTCGAGGGCCCTGCACCATGGAGCAAAGTCACCCTGCGCATGGCGACCGACGATGGCGGCCGTCTGGCTTCGTTGCTCTCTGGTGACCTGGATCTGATCGAAAACCTGCCTGCCGAAGGTATCAGCCGCGTCGAGAGCAACAATAAGCTGCAAATCATCCGTGGCCAGTCTACGCGCTTCGTTTATTTCGGCATGGATGTCTCCAAGGACAAGACCCCGTTTGCCACCGCGAAAGACGGCTCACCATTGGAGAAAAACCCGTTCAAAGACGCACGCGTTCGTGAGGCGTTACTGCTGGCTATCAATCGTCCCGCCATCGTTGATCGCATCATGCAGAAAAACGGTACGGTTGCCGACCAATTCGTCGCCAATGGCTTCTTTGGACACTCGGAAAAAGTACAGACAGTCGGATATGATCCTCGCCGCGCCAAGGAGCTCTTGGCACAAGCCGGCTACCCCGAGGGGTTTGCATTAACCATTCATGGTCCATCGGGCCGTTATGTGAACGATAGCGAGGTTTTGCAGGCAGTAGGACAAATGCTATCGCGCATCGGCATCGCAACCAAAGTTCAAGTTGTGCCTTGGTCGGTGTATGCGGGCAAATACGCCAACGGCGACTACTCCATGTTTCTAGGGTCATGGGGTGTCAATACGGGTGAGGTATCAAACCCCGCGATAGCGCTCGTAGCGGGTCTGGACAAAGAAAAAGGCACGGGCCGCTATAACGGCGGCGGTGTCAATGTTCCGGAAATAAACAAACTGCTTGATCAGGCCACGGCCAGCCTGAAAGACGACGCGCGAGAACCGCTGTTGCAACAGGTATCGGAGCTGACGTTCAACCAACATTGGCTGCTGCCCATGCACTATGAGAACGTGGTGATGGGTGCGAGCAAAGCGATCGCTTTCACGCCTCGAAGCGACAAGTACACCATGGCCTACGAAGTACGCCCCGCAAACGCTACACAAAAATAATTCATAAGAACGAATCAGTGGGAGGCGATCCCGGCCTCCCCTGCGGCGTTGCGCGAACACCGCAATACGTCAGAATTTTCCGTTGGAGTAACTATGCAAGAGCTTGGCACAAGCGAGGCCGCCGCACGCGCGCGCGCCTTTTATGACTATGGCGAGACGGCCATTTTCGCATCGACTGCAGATCCGCGATTTCACATGCTGCTGTATGTCCCCCCTACCGTCGCGGAAGGCCGAAAAGTTGATCTGCTGGTCGCGGTCCATGGTACGGGACGCACCTCGGCGATCGAGTTTCGAGATGGATTCGCAGAGTTCGGGCTGTACAACGACTGCGCCATCTTGTGTCCCATTTTTCCGATCAATGTCCGCGGAGATGGCGCTCGATCTGGCTATAAATATATGGTCGAGGGAGACATCCGATACGATCACATCGTATTGTCCATGGTCGACGAAATGGCCACCAAATACGGGCAGGACTGGTCCACATTTGCCATGTTCGGCTTTTCAGGAGGTGGCCATTTCACGCATCGTTTTGCCCTCTTGCATCCTGAAAAACTCTGGGCCGCAAGCATAGGAGCCCCCGGCTCCGTAACGCTGCTCAATCCTGAAAAGGATTGGTGGATCGGCACCCGCGATTTCACCGAAAAATTTGGCCATCCGCTAAATATAGATGCATTGGCAAAGGTTCCCGTCCAGATGGTGGTCGGCGCCCTGGATCTGGAGACATGGGAAATCACCCACAAACCCGGGTCCATTTACTACATGGATGGCGCCAACGATCCAGGCTCGACGCGTCCTGAACGGTTGCGTTCGCTGCAGAAATCTTTCGAAGCCGCCGGCGTCAAGGTGACCTTTGATGAGGTTCCTGGCGTCTCGCATGATCGACTCAAAGTGCTGGGTCATGTCAAAAAATTTCTCGCCCGAGTACTCAAGGAGCAGCGTGCATGAATCGCAACGCAACGATTGTTGCCCCACAGCCTGAAGCAGTCGAAGCAGGCGCGGCCGTTCTTGAGCGCGGAGGCAATGCGATAGACGCCGCGCTTGCGTGCGCTTTCGTGCAAGGCGTGGTTGACCCGCAGATGACGGGCATCGGAGGCTTTGGCTCAATGCACGTCTATATGCCCAAGCGCGGTGTACATGAAATGCTCGAGTTTTACGCGCTGGCGCCCATTGCAGCGACGCCTGACATGTGGCTCGATAAACTGATTGGGCAAAGCCGCGACGGTTTCGGTTTCATCCTTAAAGACAACATCTCTGAAATCGGCTATTTGGCCTGCTGCACACCCGGTGCGCTCAAGGGTTATGAAACCGCGTTGAGAGATTACGGCACCTGGGATTGGGCCGATCTGATCCAGCCAGCGATTCGATACGCCGAAGAGGGTTTCATGATACGCCCGCACATGCATTGGTACTGGGCTAAAGACCAAAGCAGCGATGGACAAATCAACACTGTAGACAAACTACGCTATTCGGAAACGGGGCGCCGGGTTTATTTTCACGAAGACGGTTCGTTACGCCGCGTAGGGGATCGGCTGCGAAATCCGGATTTGGCGAACACGCTGCGGCGTATCGCGCAAAGCGGTTCATCGGATATTTTCTATCACGGCGAAATCGCCCAGCAGATTGCTGCGGATTTTGCACGCCACGGCGGGCTGATCGGACAAGACGATCTCGCTCAATACAACGTCAGCCGTGCTGAACCCGTATGGGGCAGTTACCGCGGAAAACGTATTGCCTCCAGCCCACCTCCTGGTTCGGGCTTTCCGATGATTGAACTGCTGCATATTCTGGAAAACTTCGACATTGCCAGCATGCGGCACGGATCGACAGAATACGTACGTACACTCTTCGAAGCCATGAAGCGCATGACCATCGACAAAGATGCTCACATGGGCGATCCGGCGTATGTCGATGTGCCCGTCGAAAGACTGCTTTCGAAAGAGCATGCGGCCGCACTCGCCGATGAAATCAAACGTGGGGAACGGGCAAATGTCGAACGGCTGGATCTATCCCAACGCGACACCACGCATATTTCTGTCATCGACAAGGAAGGCAATGCCGTCGCCATGACGCATTCACTGGGCAGCCCGTCGGGTGCCATTACGGATGGGCTGGGCTTCATGTACAACGGCCTAATGGGACGATTTGATCCTCGGCCAGGCAAGCCCGCTTCTATCGCACCTCGAAAACGCCGCGCCAGTTCTGCCGCTCCTACCATTGTGTTCGAAGACGACCGGCCGATCATCGTCATCGGCGCTCCGGGCGGCAGCTATATCGCTCCAACGGTGGCACAGGGCCTCATCAACATGATCGACTATGGCATGGGGATTCACGAAGCCGTATCAGCGCCACGTTTAGTAGGCGTCTCGAATTCGATCGACATATGCAACCGCATTCGCCGCTCCGTCGTCGACGAACTGACCCACGAAGGCTACAACGTTGTGCGTTCGCCGCAGACCTATGCCTTCGCCGCGCTGCACGGAATACGCATCGATAACGGACTCTCCGCAGGTGCCGCCGATCCGCAACGCGACGGCATGGCCATCAGCGTCGATTAACCGAACAGGATTGACAATGGTCACTACGCTCATCCGACGCGCAATCCAGGCGGGCTTCGTCATATTGGCGATGACGTTGATCGTCTTTGTTGGCATCAATGTCATTGGCAATCCCGTCGACATTCTCATCAACCCCGATCTCAACCAGGCAGAACGAGCCCAGGTCATCGCCAATCTTGGCCTGGATAAGCCGCTGTGGCAGCAGTATCTCAGTTTTCTGCATGGCCTGACGCAGGGTGATTTCGGCAATAGTTTCGTCTATCACAAACCTGCGCTCGACGTCATCATCGAACGTTTACCCGCCACGTTGGAACTTGCGCTCTGTGCCATGGTTATTGCCATTGTGGTGGGAATTCCGCTGGGACTATATGCCGGGCTTTACCCCAGAAGAATCTCGTCCAGAATCATTATGACGGGCTCCATATTCGGTTTTTCTCTGCCGACGTTCTGGGTGGGGCTGATGCTGATCCTGGTATTTGCGGTGGAACTGGGTTGGCTGCCGTCAAATGGCCGAGGCGATACCGTGATGTTCCTGGGCGTGAATTGGTCGTTTCTGACGGCCAATGGACTCTCGCACATGCTGCTGCCGGCATTGAATCTCGCATTGTTCAAAACTTCATTGATTCTTCGCTTGACCCGAGCTGGGGTGCAGGAAGTAATCGCGCAGGATTTTGTCAAGTTTGCTCATGCCAAAGGGCTGCACGAGAGCCGGGTCATTTTCGTTCACGTACTGAAGAACTTGATGATCCCAGTCGTCACCATCATCGGCTTGGAATTCGGCTCATTGATTGCTTACTCGGTCGTAACCGAAAGCATTTTCGGCTGGCCCGGAATGGGCAAACTCATTATCGATAGCATCAATCTGCTGGACCGGCCTGTCATCGTGGCCTATTTGATGATGATGGTCATTCTTTTTGTCTCGCTGAACTTCATTATCGATATTTGCTACACCCTGCTCGATCCTCGTGTCCGCCTCGAAGGCAAAGGATGACGCCATGAACACGAAACTTGCCAACACACCGGACAGCACGGATATCCCCGATAGCGTTACGGCACCGCCGCCACCTCGCATTGGCCCCGCTTTGAAGCGTTTTTTCTCATCGCCCACGGCGACGCTGGGGGCCATCGGGCTGATCGCGATTTGTTTACTCGCTATTCTGGCGCCCTGGATCTCTGCACAGAATCCGTATGACCTGACCCAGATGGACATCCTCGACGGCCGCTTGCCGCCCGGCTCGGCCAGCATGGATGGCGTGCCGTATTACTTGGGCACGGATGACCAGGGGCGGGATATTCTGTCGGGCATTCTGTATGGATTACGCACTTCGCTCGTCGTTGGCATTGCCTCGGCGTTGATCGCGGCTCTGCTCGGCACCACCATTGGACTGCTTGCCGCCTATCTGGGCGGGCGCACCGAAAGCTTCATTATGCGGCTGGTCGATCTCCAGCTTTCCTTCCCAACCATTCTGATGGCGTTAATGGTGCTGGCCATTTTGGGTAACGGGGTAGCAAATGTCGTGTTGGCCATTATCGTGGCCGAATGGGCGACCTATGCCCGCACCGCGCGGGGCACCGCACTGGTTGAGCGAGGGAAAGAATTCATCGAGGCAGCGCACTGCCTGCGTATTCCAAGCCATCGCATACTGCTTCGTCACCTGCTGCCCAATTGCATTGCTCCCATCATCGTCATCGCGACGATGCAAGTGGCCCGTGCCATTGGTTTGGAGTCCACCTTGTCATTTCTGGGGTTAGGCGCATCTGTCACACAGCCTTCCTTGGGCATGCTGATCGCCAATGGCTATCGCTATTTGCTGTCCGGCTTGTACTGGATCAGCTTCTACCCAGGCATTGCCTTGCTCATCACCATCGTTTCGATCAACTTGGTCGGTGACCGTTTACGTGACGTGCTCAACCCGAGGAAAGCCCGATGACTCCATTATTAGAAGTCCGTGATCTCGTGACCGAGTTTCCCGGAGAAGACGGCAAACCGCTGCGAGCTGTCAACGAGGTGTCCTTTCAGGTCAACCGCGGCGAGGTATTGGGGCTCGTGGGTGAAAGCGGCTCTGGCAAAAGCGTCACGGGATTTTCTATTTTAGGATTGATCGATGAACCTGGCCGCGTCGCCTCGGGGCAGGTTCTGTTCAATGGGGACGATTTGACCCGTGCCGACGCGAAAACTCGCCGCACCCTGCGCGGGCGTCGCATTGCCATGGTGTTTCAGGATCCGATGATGACGCTGAACCCGGTGCTACGCATCGGTGTCCAGCTCATGGAGACCTTGCACGCCCACGAAAAAATCAGTCGCCATGAAGCCCGTGCACGAGCGCGTGACGCGCTCGGCATGGTCGGCATTCCCAGCCCGGAGGAACGCCTGGATGCCTACCCTCACGAATTCTCTGGCGGCATGCGGCAGCGCGTGGCAATCGCTATTGCACTACTGCATCGCCCTGACCTCATCATCGCCGATGAGCCCACCACTGCCCTTGATGTCACGATCCAGGCTCAGATTATTTCCGAATTCCAGAAGCTGACTGAACTGCAAGGAACAGCGGTGATTTGGATTACTCACGACTTGGCTATTGTTTCCAGCCTGGCCGACCGTATTGCTGTCATGTATGGCGGACGTATTGTAGAAACGGGCGATGTCTTTTCCGTCCTGGAAACGCCGAGCCATCCCTATACCCGCGGTCTGATCCGTTCGGTTCCCTCCGAGAATAACCAAGGAAACCGACTCGCCCAAATCCCCGGCGTCACGCCAAGCCTGGCGAATATGCCCGAAGGATGTGCATTTCGCACCCGTTGCGAGCGTGCATCGGACGCCTGTCGCCAGCAGCCTGAGGCCTCAGGCACCGAACTTCGCTACTACCGTTGCTTCCATCCTTACGAAAAGGTGTACGCATGACCGTCTCGGCCACTCACCCCCATACTGAGCCGCTGCTGGACCTGCGCAGGATTTCGATGCGCTTTGGCGCGAAACCCGATCTGGCAGCCCGCATTGCCATCGCATTGGGTATAGCGAAACGCCCGCCTATCGTTCATGCACTCGATGAAGTCGATCTTTCCATCAAACGTGGCGAGGTTCTCGGATTAGTGGGCGAGAGCGGCTGTGGAAAATCGACGCTGGGCCGTATTGCGGCGGGCATACTGAATCCGTCCTCCGGCGAGGTGTACTGGAAAGGCTCCGACCGTCTGAAACTGAACGGCAAAGCATTGCATGATGCAGATCTGTCAGCCCAGATGATTTTCCAGAACTCCATGGCTGCGCTCAATCCCCGTATGAATATCGAAACCCTTGTTGCCGAGGCCCCCGCCATCCATGGCCTGATCAAAGGTAATCGAGGTGAATATGTGGATGACTATCTGCGCAAGGCCGGTTTCGACCCCACGATGAAGCGCCGGCTGCCGCACCAATTCTCGGGAGGTCAGCGCGCCCGGGTCAATATTGCGCGCGCGTTGGCAGTGCAGCCCGATTTCCTGGTATGTGATGAAAGCGTCGCCGCACTCGACGTATCGATTCAGGCGCAAATCCTGAATCTCTTCATGGATCTGCGCGAACAACTCGATCTGACCTATTTATTTGTCAGCCACGATCTCGGGGTGGTGAAACATATTTCCGACCGTGTAGCCATCATGTATCTCGGCCGTGTCGTCGAAGAAGCGCCCGTCAAAGAAGTGTACTCACGTCCCAATCACCCTTACACACAATCGTTGCTCGCTGAAGTGCCGCGCATCAAACCGGGCAAACGCCGCTTCGAAGCCCTGAAGGGCGAATTGCCCAGCCCGCTCAAACCACCACCCGGCTGCCATTTCCATCCTCGCTGCCCACATGCCCACGAACGTTGCCGTATCGAAGCGCCATTGCGCAAGGAAATTGCGCCCGGGCATTTCTCGGCCTGCCACCTCAATGACCAATCCATGACTTGATTGGTCCACCCAATTTCCCATCGCGCATGCCTTGCGCGGCAGGGCGCAATGCGCGACCGGCAACGCCGGAGTTCTCTGGGGTCGTATAGCGTTATTGAACATGTGGATTATCATGGAGACCTAGACGCCGGGCGCCCCACGCCCGGCCACCGGATTCTTTTTCAGCACGCTGCACAATGACGACTCCAGACACTCTGACCATCGCCGGGCGCGAATACCAGTCGCGCCTGCTGGTAGGCACCGGCAAATACAAAGACTTCGAGCAAACCCGCGCCGCGCTGGATGCCAGCGGCACCCAAATTGTGACCGTGGCCATTCGCCGCACCAATATTGGCCAAAATCCCGGCGAGCCCAGCCTGCTGGACTATGTCCCGCCCTCGCAGTTCACCCTGTTGCCCAACACTGCGGGCTGCTATACCGCCGACGACGCGGTGCGCACCCTGCGGCTGGCGCGCGAGCTGCTCGACGGCCATGACCTGGTCAAACTCGAGGTTCTGGGCGATCCGCATACCTTGTTCCCCAACATGCCTGCCACGCTGGAGGCCGCCAAAACGCTGGTCGACGATGGGTTCAAGGTCATGGTCTATTGCACCGACGACCCCATTCAATGCCGCATGCTCGAGGACATCGGCGTGGTCGCGGTCATGCCGCTGGCCTCGCTGATCGGCTCGGGGATGGGCATTCTGAACCCGTGGAACCTGCGCCTGATCATTGATCAGGCCCGTGTCCCGGTGCTGGTGGACGCAGGGGTGGGCACTGCCTCTGACGCCGCCATCGCCCTGGAACTCGGCTGCGACGGCGTCCTGATGAATACCGCGATCGCAGGCGCCAAAGACCCCGTCCTGATGGCCCGCGCCATGAAAAACGCCGTCCAGGCCGGCCGCGATGCCTTCCTGGCCGGCCGTATGCCACGCAAGCTATACAGCGGCGCGCCCAGCTCGCCCACCGAAGGGCTGATCACCGCCGCCCCGGCCAATACGCAATGAGTACGTCGCAAGCCGGCGGCCGGCCGATTCCCAACGCGCTCAGCATCGCCGGCGTAGACCCGTCCGGCGGCGCGGGCGTACTGGCCGACGTCAAAGCCATGAGCGCGCTGGGGGCCTACGGCTGCGCGGTCATCGCCGCGCTCACCGCGCAGAACACCCAAGGCGTCACTGGCATCGCCCCCGTGCCGCCCGAGTTCGTCGGCCTGCAGATCGACACGCTCTTTACCGATGTCCGCATCGACGCGGTCAAAATCGGCATGCTGGGCCAACGCCCGGTGACGCTCGTGGTAGCGGAAAAGCTCGCCAAATGGTTGCCCGCTCACATCATCCTGGATCCGGTGATGGTCGCCAAAAGCGGCGATCACCTGCTCGAGCGCGATGCCGTCGGCGCCTTGCGCGAGGCCCTGTTGCCGCAGGCCACCATGTTGACCCCCAATCTGCCTGAGGCTGGCGTACTGCTGGATGAACGCCCCGTCGAGACCGTCAAGGAAATGCGCCGTGTCGCCGAGCGGCTGCGCAATATCATGGCGTACTCCGGGCAACGCTGGGTGCTGCTAAAAGGCGGCCACCTCCCGGGCAACGACACCATCGACCTGCTGCACGACGGCGACCGGATGATCGAGCTGCCTGGCCATCGCATCGAAACACGCAACACCCACGGCACAGGCTGCACGCTTTCCGCTGCCCTGGCCGCGCTGCTGCCGCAGATCGACGATGTGCCCGAGGCTGCCCGCCGCGCCAAGGCCTACCTGGCCGAGGCTCTGCGCCATGCTGACCGCCTGCAGGTCGGCTCTGGACATGGCCCGACACACCATTTTCACGCCTGGTGGTAATCATGCTGGCAATGGTGCCTTAGCCCGCCCGTGGCTGCTGGCCTCCCTCGCCGGCCGAGCCAGCGCCATGAGGCCGGCTGGAAACGGTCCCGATGAAGGCTTCCGCCCCACTACGGGGGTCATCACCCATATTCCCACCGAATCAGTACAATGTTCGGTTGGTTCTTCTTGATTTCCTCTTCGCTGTCATGAACGCTTCGACCCTGCCTGATGTAGAACAAGCCCGCTTCAACATGGTGGAGCAGCAAATCCGCCCCTGGGACGTACTCGATCCCAAGGTCCTGGACGCTCTGTTTGTTGTGCGCCGCGAGCAATTCGTGCCGCCGGCATTGCGAGCCCTGGCGTTTTCCGACCTGGAACTTCCGCTGGAGATCAATGCGGCCAACACCCGCCAGAACATGCTGGCCCCAAAGGTTGAGGCCCGCCTGGCCCAGGAGCTGCAACTGACCGCTACCGACTGCGTGCTGGAAATCGGCACGGGCTCGGGCTATCAGGCTGCCCTGCTGGCGCGTCTGGCGCAACAAGTCACATCGGTCGAGATCGACAATCGCCTGGTGGCATTCGCACAGAACAACCTGCAGGCGAACAACGTCACCAACGTCAAGGTCGAGACCGGCGACGGCCGCAATGGCTGGGGTACGACCGAATATGACGCCATCCTGGTCACGGGCTCAGTGCCCGCCGTGCCGGATGCTCTGAAATATCAGTTGCGCGTAGGGGGCCGCCTGGTCATCATCGTGGGTCAGGCCCCGGTCATGACCGCCTGTCGCATCACGCGCACCACGGCAGCCAGCTTCGAAACCGTCAATTTGTTCGAAACCGTCGTCAAGCCGCTGCGCGGGACTACCGTTTCGCATTTCAAGTTCTGATACGGCTCCATGCGCGCCAGATCGCTTGCGGCTACGCTGGGTCTGGCGCTCAGTACCAGTTGGTGCCTCCCGGCTAACGCTGCCCAGGACCTGCTGCAGACGTGGCAGTCCGCACTGGCCAACGATCCCGTATACGGAGCGGCCCGTGCCCAGTATCGTGCGTCGATCGAGCAATTGCCCCAGGCTCGCGCTGGCCTGCTGCCGGCCATCAATGCCGAGATCGGACTGACCTACCAAGACACCCGCACTACGCGCGATCTGTCCCGCCGTGTGCAGGACAACACGCGGGCCCCCTGGGAACTCGTCCTGACACAGCCGCTCTACGACTGGTCAAGCTGGCAGCGCTACGAACAGGCCAAACTCGGCGTCGCCGACGCAGAGCTCGCTCTGCAGCAGGCGTACCAAGACCTGCTGCTGCGCGTATCGGACACCTATTTTGGCATCCTCACCGCCCAGGACGCCCTGACAGCCACCGAGGGCGAAAAGGCCTCGGTAGCCGCCCAACTCGAGTCCGCCAAGCGAAATTTCGAGCTGGGCAACGCCACGATTACCGACACGTATGAGGCTCAGGCGCGCTATGACCTGGTTGTCGCCGAGGAATTACGGCAACAACACGATCTGACGGTATTGCGCGGCCAGCTGACGCAAATCATCGGCCAGCCCCCTGAAGCCTTGGCCGAGTTGCCGCCTACGGTCCCGCTACCGGCTCCCCAGCCGGCCAGACAGGACGATTGGTCTACCCAGGCCGAATCCGCCAGTCTGGAAGTCGCACGCGCGCAATTGCAGACCCAGATTGCCCAACGTGGCATCCAGATTGCGCGCGGCGGACATTACCCGACCCTGAGTCTGCAGGCCAGCAGCGGCAGCGCCAGTACCTCAAATCGCAGCGCCGCCGGTAGCCGGGCCGCAGACAGCACTGTCGGCTTGGTGCTGTCTGTCCCCATCTATGCGGGCGGCGGCATATCCTCTCAGGTCACAGAAAAAGTCCAGCTCGAACAAAAGGCGCGCAACGACTACCAGGCCGCCCGCCGCCAGTCTGCACAATCCGCCCGTCAGTACTACACAGGTGTCATGACCGGCCTGGCCCGTATCCGCGCCCTGGAAGCCGGCGAAAAATCGAGTCGAGCCTCCGTAGAAGCCAACAAAACCGGCTACGAGATCGGCGTGCGCATCAACCTGGACGTCCTGAACGCCCAGCAACAGCTCTACGCAACCCAGCGCGACCTCGCGCAGGCGCGCTATGGCACGCTGTTGGACGGCCTGCGCCTCAAGGCGGCCGGCGGCATCCTGTCCGAAGTAGATCTCGAGACCATCAATAGATTGCTGCGTTTGCCGCCGCCATAGCGGGGCTGACGTACGGGCAGGACGAGTCGCACGGCGGTGCTGATGCCGCGCCTGCAGCGACAATCGGATTACTGCATCGCTATCGCTACATCGGTTAGCTCCGCCGCTGGGCCGCTGGAGTCGCCCAGAGCCACTGCAGTAGCTACGTAGGCGGCATTGACGCTGGCGTCGGCGTCGGCGTCGGCGCCGATTTTTCAGTCTGCGTCCGCGGCCCCGCGGGCTGTGTCGGCGTGATGCGCCAGATCGTGTTTGACAGATCGTCCGCGACAATGAGCGCTCCGCGCGGGTCTACTGTCACCCCTACCGGACGGCCGCGGGTCGTCCCGTCACTGTCCCGGAATCCGGACACAAAGTCTACCGGCGGACCAGATGGACGCCCCGCATTGAAGGGCACAAAGACCACCTTGTAGCCCGAGGGTTCGCTGCGATTCCAGCTGCCGTGCTCGCCGACGAAAACCCCGTCGGCAAACCGATCGCCCATTGCCTGGGCCGAAAAATCCACCCCCAGCGCCGCCACGTGCGCGCCCAGACTGTAATCGGGTTTTATTGCAGCTTTGACCTTTGCCGGATCCTGCGGCCGTACGCGCTCGTCTATGTTCTGCCCCCAATAGCTGTACGGCCAGCCATAGAAGGCATTCTCCTGCACCCCCGTCAGATAGTCGGGAACCAGATCAGAGCCGAGCTCGTCGCGTTCATTCACGACCGCCCATACCTGGCCCGTATCGGGCTGGATGGTCAGCGCCGTGGGATTGCGCAGGCCCGTAGCGTACGTCTTGTACTCGCCGGTGCGGGCATTCACCCTCCAGATACGCGCGCGGTCGGCTTCCGCCGTCATGCCGCGTTCGGTGATATTGCTATTGGACCCGATGCCTACATACAAATATTGCCCGTCCGCACTGGCGGTCAGAGCCTTGGTCCAGTGATGGTTGATTTCCGATGGTAACAGCGTGACCGTCTCAGGCGGGCCGCTGGCCTTGGTCTGTCCTGGCTGGTAGTCGAATCGCACCAACGCGTCCTGGTTAGCAACATAAAGATCGTTACCGACCAAGGCGAGCCCGTAGGGCGCATTCAGATTTTCCGCGAAAGTCGACGCCTCATAGGTGCCGTCTCCTTCGGCATCGCGCAGCAACGTCAGGCGGTTGCCCCCCTTGACCGGGCTCGTGCCCCTGGCCTTGATGATGCCGGCGATCACGTCTTTGGGCTTGAGCTTCGCGGCATTGCCGCCCCGGCCCTCAGCCACCAAGATGTCGCCGTTGGGCAATACCAGCGTCTGCCGCGGGATCTTCAGATCCTTCGCGATGGCGGTAATCGTATAGCCTTCTGGCACCGTTGGAGCCTTGTCTCCCCATGGTGCGGGTTTTGCAATCACCATATCAGGCAGCAGGCCTTGCTTCGGTTTGGGTAGCGCAGGCTCTGGGCCGACCAAAGATCCGGATTGACCGCTGCATACGCCCATAGCCGTGAGCAACGGAACCGCGGCGAGCAAGCTCAGCGTTTTCATACGGCGCTTCTAACACGCGAAGTGCGAAAAATATGCGGAGTGCGAAAACCCAGCCACGTGGCTATGCAGGCAAGCACCACTGTGATCAGCGACAAGATAAGGCCGGCAGGCATGCTCGCCCACGCATCGCGGGCATGAATCAATGCATTGAAAAAGCCCACGACCCACGCCGCTATCCACACCAAGGAATATGGGATCACTCCGCGCGCACGTTGCTGCGCTCGAAAAAGATCAACGATGGCAAAGATCAGCGCGACGCCGCCAAATATCAGCGCGCCGACCAGGAGCCACGAGGCAAAGTTATTCCACTGGATATCAAACGACATCGCATAGGCCACGTCGCTGACGGCCGCGCCGACAAACAGGGAAAGCGCTCCTCCCACAAATACGGCATGCAAGGGGTGCACCGTCAACGCATAGCGAGGTTCGACAATTTGGGGCACTGATAGCCTCCTTGATAGATCGCCGGGCTACAACGCCGCTAACAGCAGCAAGTAAAGTGCCTGAGCCCAAATGCCTGCTCCCCGCAATGCTCGCCATCCTGCTTGCGCGATGCCTTCCCTGACCACAGGAAAATTGTTCCTGCGCGATCGGAAAATTTCGTCTTCTTGAAAAAGGATCTACTCGATAAAACGTACCGAACAGCGTCCACAGGCGGCAAAACAAAGAGTCGCCCGTACCTTGGTAAAAAAAGGCGCCTCGCCGCTAACCGCTAGCGCTAGGCGCCAACACTTTCGACGCATGGAACGCCGGCAACCACGCTCCTGAGTCACGGAAAACGGGCCACGGCCATGTCGCAATGCATAGCTGCGTCGTGCAGTGCCCAGGTCCGTCACTTGCGGCCGTTCCAGACAGGCCTCACCCGTGAATCAAAGGAGCACAACCATGCAACAGCTCAAAGACGTAATGACCGAACGCGTCAAAATCCTGAACCCCGAGACGACCATCAAAGACGCCGCAAGCCAAATGCGCGACGGCGACTTTGGCCTCATGCCTGTAGGAGAAAACGATCGCTTGATCGGAACGCTGTCGGACCGCGACATCGTGCTGCGCGCAGTCGCAGAAGGCCGCGACTCTGGCGCTAGAGTACGAGACGTCATGTCCGAAAAAGTACTGTGGGCGTACGACAACGACTCGGTAGAAAAAGCCTGCCAGATCATGAGCAACAATCAGATCCGCCGCTTACCCATCATAAACACCGACAAGCGCTTGGTAGGCATCGTAGCGCTGGGCGACCTGGCAGTCGGCGCAAGCAGCCCCAAACCCGCCGGCCAAGCCCTATCCGGCATCTCTCAACGAGGATAAAACAACCCCGCGCGTCAACGCCGCAGCCGGCATGATGCGCTTGCCACAAGTCGCATGATGCGTTCATAACCGCCGCGAGCCGGGGTTCGTCGTGTAAAGGGCGCGCTGGCCCGTAGAGCCTGCCGAACCTGTCTTGTCAGGCGGGGGGAAGTCGGCTGGGCATGTTTGAGCGTAGCGTAGCGGAGCGAGTTTGCCCAGCCGCCCCGCCTGGCGAGACAGGTGATGGGCAGTCTGGCCGCGCAGGCGGCCAGACCAGGCGATAGGGCCAGCGCGCCCTTTACACGACGAGCCCCGGCGGCTAAAGAACCCCTCAGCCACAACGAACTCATCAGCCCCCCCAAACGGCCGAGGTCACGCGCCCCGAATCTTCCGCACCAACGACGTCGTAGACCGCTCAAACTCAAACGGAATCGCCAACGCCCTTCCACCCCAAGTCTTCACCAGAGCCGTCTCAGGCAGCGTCTCCATATCGTAATCGCCCCCTTTGACGATCAGATCCGGCCGCAATTCGCCAATGATCTCCACAGGCGTATCCTCGTGAAAAGTCGTGACGACGCTCACGCATTCCAACGCGGCCAACAGCGCAGCCCGATCCTCTTGGCGATTGAGCGGACGGTCATCGCCCTTGCCCAAGCGCCGCACCGAATCATCGGTATTGATCGCCACCACCAGCGTCGCCCCTAATTGAGCGGCCTGATCCAGATAGGTAGCATGGCCTCGATGCAGAATATCGAAGACGCCATTGGTAAAGACCAACGGCCGGGGCAATTTGCCCAACGCAATCGCCGCAGCGCAGGCGTCGCGGGACAGGATTTTGGATTCAAAACGGGCGGCAGACATACCTGAATTGTACGCCGCCGCCCAGGATGAGTGTCACGCGCCGACAGGCACAATCAATCCGGACTTCTCGTTATTTACAGAAACCAAGCTCGATACCTCCTTGCGATAACGGCTCAGGTCCTTCACCGTATCGAAAGTCCGTCCCATCAGCTTGGACAGGATGTGCAAAATGCGGGTCGCGACCTTCTGTTCCCAGACGTCGTCGAAACGAATCTGCGTATCCAGCCAGTTTTCCAGCCAACCCGGCTCGGGCAGGCGAGATTGCACGGTGTCGTTCGGGAACAGGTTCTTGTTCACGTGCAAATTGGTCGGGTGCATCGCCTGCGCGGTGCGGCTGGCCGAGGCCATGAGCACGCCGATCTTGGAAAACGACAAGCGTGCCTGGGCACTGGTCTGCTCGCCACGGTCATGCAGCGCGCGGCGCATGTACTGCAAATACGCACCCGCATGCCGGGCCTCGTCACGCGAAATCGTGCGGTAGATTTCGCGAATCACCGGCTCCGTATGCCAGTCTGCAGCGCGACGATACCAGTGATTCAACCGGATCTCACCGCAGAAATGCAGCATCAGCGTGTCGAGCTCGGGCGCCGGATCAAATTCGAAACGGATCTTGTGCAGTTCCTCCTCGGTGGGAACCAGCTCGGGGCAAAAACGCCGCAAGTATTCCATCAACACCAAGGAATGCTTCTGTTCTTCGAAAAACCACACCGACATGAACGCACAAAAATCGCTATCACCGCGATTATCGCGCAAGAACATTTCCGTCGCCGGCAGCGCTGCCCATTCGGTGATGGCGTTCATCTTGATGGTGTACGCCTGTTCATCCGAGAGCTTGCTACGATCAAATTCGTGCCAAGGAATATCGCTCGCCATGTTCCAGCGCACGGCTTCCATGGTCTTGAAGAGTTCAGGATAAAGCATGGTGTGGCCCTTAATTTTCCCGCGTGGGGCGCTATCATTTTCGGAATGCCGTGTCATCACGGCCCGGACGCTATGCGCATGTCACGCAAGCGTGTTTATCGCTGTTGCGTGCGAATCTGTCATGACAGAATTACGACAAAATCATGACAGACGCACAGTCAGCGTATCAGCGAGTCAGTGCCCACAAGGCCACCCCCACTGCGACCGCCAATACCGCCGTCAAGGCGATCAATAGGCGGTTTCCCTGTTCTTGCGCGTGGCGCAAACGGGTCATTTCACTAAGCAACTGCGGTGCCGTGTCAGGACGGCTGAGCTGCTCGTACATCAAGCGCGGCAAGGCCGGCAATGTCTGCGACCATTGCGCGGCTTCTTTGGTCAACGACTGTCGAAAGCCATCAAACCCCATACGACGCCGCATCCAGTTTTCCAGATAAGGCTTGGCTGTCTTCCAGAGATCCAGATTCGGATCGAGTTGCCGGCCGAGCCCTTCGACGTTGAGCAATGTTTTTTGCAGCAGTACCAACTGCGGTTGAATCTCGACGTTGAAACGCCGTGACGTCTGGAACAGGCGCAGCAACACCTGCCCTAACGAAATTTCGGACAATGGCCGATCGAAATAGGGCTCGCATACGGCGCGTACAGCCCCCTCGAGTTCCTCTTCGCGAGTATCGGCCGGCACCCAGCCAGACTCGATATGCAACTGCGCCACGCGGCGGTAGTCCCGATGAAAGAAAGCCAGGAAATTCTGCGCAAGATAATTCTTGTCGAACTCCGACAGCGAGCCGACGATGCCAAAATCCAGCGCGATATAACGCCCAAGCGTCTCGGGCCGATCAGAAACGTAAATGTTGCCCGGATGCATGTCCGCATGGAAAAACCCATCGGAAAACACTTGAGTAAAGAAGATATCGACGCCACTGCGCGCCAGTGTCGGAATATCAATGCCCGCAGCGCGCAAGCGATCGATCTGCCCCACGGGAATGCCGTACATCCGTTGCATGGTGAACACCGTGGCTGCGGTGTATTCCCAGATCACTTCGGGCACGATCAGCAAATCGCCTCGCCCCGATGCAGCGTCAAAATTGCGGCGCAGTTGACTGCAGTTCGAGGCCTCGCGCACCAGGTCCAGCTCGTCATGCAAGTAATTGTCGAACTCTGCGACGACCTCGCGGGGTTTCAGGCGCCGCCCATCCGCACCGGTGCGCTCGACGATGCGCGCCACGATATGCAGCAACGACAAATCCCGCTCGATCGCTTGGCGCATGCCTGGACGCAAGACCTTTACCGCGACCTCACGGCCGTCGTGGAGCACCGCAAAATGCACCTGGGCAATAGATGCCGAGGCCACAGGATCCACCTCGAACTGAGCAAACAATTTGGACGGAGGTGCCCCCAGTGCGGCCTCGATACATGCTGCAGCCTCGGCCGAGGGAAACGGCGCCACACGATCCTGCAATAGCGCCAGTTCGTCGGCAATATCCGCCGGAATCAGATCGCGCCGGGTGGAAAGCACCTGGCCAAATTTCACGAAAATGGGACCGAGCGACTCCAGTGCACGCCTGAGCCGCAGCCCTCGAGGTGCTTTCGGCCGCCGTCCCAGACGCAGCAACCATCGCAGCCCCTTTGCCAAGGGATGATTGAGGCTGGACAAGGCCAGATCGTCCAGACCGTAACGGTAGGCGACACACAGAATGCGAAGGACTCGGAAAAAGCTGAGCATGAATCAAGCGCCTCGCTTCGCAGCCAGGCGAGCCAGGCGCGCATCCAATGACGCTGCCGCCGTGGCAGCGTCCTCACGTCGCTGATTCAAGTCGGCGAGATCCAGCCTCCACTGCTCCAGCAGCGAGGTCCCGACAAGAACGCCGCGCTCTTCGGCTAAATATTCCGATACATTGCGGCTCAGACTGGACACCGCGGCCTTGGCACCCTCGCCCGCCGCACGGGCGCCAGCCATTAGACGCGTGGCGGGAATATCACCGACCAGCCGCGACAAATCGTCCTCGGGGTCCCAACGCAGGTTTTCCGCCAGATCAGCCACCACGCGAGCCAGCGCGGCATCGCCCTCGATATGCGTTGCCTCGGCAACATCGGGCCGATCCTGCCCGGGCAGCATTCCCAGAGGATTGAGCTTGCCTGGATTGACGGTCAGGGTGACGTCGGGTACCACCGCGGTATCAGCCAGATCGGCATAGCCTTCGCTATTGATCGCCAAGCCAGTCACAAAGCCGCCCAGCGCAAAACGCACGGTTTTGCCCGCGTGGCGCGACAGACGCTCGCGCGCCCAGTCTTCACGCGACAACAAGCCGTTGAGCGCGCGAACGGCTAACCGCGACGGAGTGGGCAAAAAGGAAAAAGGCAACATCGATGCAAAGCGAGCCTGCACTGGCAGACCCCGCCAAAAAAAACGGAGATACCCGGAGTTTACCGGGTCAGGGCATGCCGTCCCTGAAAACGGGCTGCAACCCGTGGAAATCGACCTTGCTTGAAGGTGCTCGGCGTTAAAAAGCCCACGCTGCGCCTTCAGCTTGCCGCCCCCAAGAGTTTTTTTACCTTGAGGCGGCTCGGTAGCAAAAAAGAGGGCACCGCACGAACGGTGCCCTCTGCAGTGGCTAAGGACCAGACCGAATCAACAGAAATGTTCCGGCCCCGATCCAGATCAGCTGGCGTATTCCACAGGAATCTGCTGAATACCGGCCAACAGCCACCCGCCTTGTTGAGGCTTGAACAGGTTCCAGACCTCTTCGAAACGGAACGCCTCGGTACCCGGGGCATCGCGCAGCATGCCGGAGAAGCGCACGCTGGCCAAATGACCGTCAGACACCGTCTCGATGCCCAACAGCTCGGCATTCAGCAAGACGACTTCGGTCTGGCTGGGCGCCGCACCGCGCTCGGTCAACTGTTGTTTGAGCTCGGCGATCAGATCGTCGGTCAAGTACTCGCGCAGGCGATCGGTATTACCGCTATCCCAAATGGCCTGGATTTCCACGAACTGCTTCTTGGCGTTTGCCAGGAAAGCCGTGCTGTCGAAATCGCCGGGAACGTACCAATTGTCGCTGTCGCCGGCCGCCGGTAACTCGGCGGCGGCAGGTGCCGCTGCTGCAGCGGCGGCGGGAGCAGCGGCCGACGGCGCGAGCGATTCGCGCCACAGAGGCTGCTGGCCTTGGCGGTCATCACCCTGACGTGCCGCGTTGTTGGCGCCATAAGCACCCTGCATCGCCGGACGACGCCCACCCGCACCGCGCAGACGGCGCACGATGAAGATCACGGCGAACACGACCAGTGCGATCAGCAACATGCTGGACATGAATTCGGCAAATGCACCGGACAGGCCCAGATGCGACAGCAAGGCCGCGATACCCAGACCGGCGGCAATACCGGCGATCGGACCTAACCAGCGCGACATACCGCTTTTCGCGGCGGTGCCTGCGGCTGCCGCGCCCGTCGCAGCGGCAGCCGGTGCCGCCGTACGGTTGGTGGTGGTTGCGCTCGCCGGCGGCGTCGTGGCCTGGCGCTGCTGAGTAATATTGGTGGACTGACGGCCTACGCTGCTGCCCCCGCCCATGCGACGGGCTTCGGCGTCGAATGACGTCGCCAACATCGCCGTGCCGGCAACAGCAATCAATGCTGCGGCGAAAAACCGGGAAATTCCGGATCGGGACATATTGTGTGACTCCTGACACGTGACCGGGGCCTGAATGACCCCTGCCCGCCAGCCCCCCGCTAGGTGGCTGGCTTTTTGTTGAACGCTTTCTGACAGAAAGCTGAATACCTCAAGAATAACGGACAAGCCGGCGAACGACAAGTTCCCGCTCGATCGCGTATTCCCTTTGAATAATCCATCCCGGCGAAACCGCATGGCGAAGCGGCTGCCGGAGGTGTAACGCCCTCAGGCCCGCGCCTCTGGAGGCAACCGCCGCACATCGCCCCTGAGGGCCTGTATCTGCCGGCGCTCAGGCCAGGCGCACCCCTTCGTGCAGAGCCGTCACGCCCGCCGTCAGGTTGAAATACTGCACGCGTTCCAGACCTGCCGTACGCATCATATCGGCCAGGGTGTCCTGGTCGGGATGCATGCGGATGGATTCCGCCAAATAGCGGTAGCTGGCCTCATCCCCCGCGACTTTCTTGCCCAGCCAGGGCAGCACGTTGAACGAATACCAGTCATACACCGGCGCCAGAGGACGCGCCACGCGCGAGAATTCCAGCACCAGCAGCTTTCCGCCGGGTTTGAGCACGCGCGTCATTTCTGCCAACGCGCGGTCTTTATGAGTCATATTACGCAGACCGAACGCCACGCTGACCCGGTCGAAATACCCGGATGGAAAGGGTAATTTCTCAGCGTCACAGACTGCAGTGGGCAACAATAGCCCGGCATCGGTCATGCGATCCCGCCCCACGCGCAGCATGGAATCGTTAATATCAGTCAGCCAAACCTCGCCCGTCGGGCCCGCACGGCGCGCAAAGGCCTTGGCCAGATCGCCCGTCCCGCCGGCGATATCCAGCACTTTCATGCCAGGACGGATGGCAGCGCGGCCGATGGTAAAGGCCTTCCAGATGCGATGCAGGCCGCCTGACATCAAATCGTTCATGACGTCATAGCGCGACGCTACCGAATGGAAGACCTCGGCGACCTTGCGCGCCTTTTGGTCTTCGGGGACGGATTGAAAACCGAAATGCGTGCTGGCCGAATCAGAAGAAGAATCAGGGTTTTGTTGCATAGTAAGAGCCCGGTATATGACGCAATGGTAGCCGATCGAGGCCCAAGTCAGCAGAAAGCAGGCAGCAAAACACCAATTCGTCACATACCTGAAATATTCCGGCCATACTATCGCAATGTTCGCGCCTGCCGGCGCTCATCGTCTGCCTCTATTGCCAATGTCCAGCACCATTCTTGTCGTCGAAGACGAACCCGCCATCCAAGAACTCATTGCCGTCAATCTCTCGTTTGCCGGCCATAAAGTCTTGCGCGCTTTCGACGCTGAACAGGCCCAGACCCTGATCCGCGCCGAGCTACCCGATCTGATATTGCTGGATTGGATGCTGCCCGGCACCTCCGGCCTGGCGCTGGCTCGCAAGCTGCGCGACAGCGAACGCACCCGCGCCGTCCCTGTCATCATGCTGACGGCCAAAGGGTCCGAGCAGGACAAGGTCGATGGCCTGGAAGCCGGTGCCGATGATTACATCACCAAGCCATTCTCGCCCAAAGAGCTGATGGCGCGCATCAAGGCGGTCCTGCGCCGCCGCGCGCCACAGTTGACGGACGACATCATCGACGTCAGCGGCCTGAAACTCGATCCCGTGACTCACCGCCTGTCAGGCAACGAACAATCGCTGTCGATCGGGCCGACCGAGTTCCGTCTGCTGCATTTCTTCATGACGCACCCGGAACGCGTGTTCTCCCGCTCGCAACTGCTGGATCAAGTGTGGGGCGATCACGTGTTCGTCGAAGAGCGCACGGTGGACGTGCACATCCGCCGCCTGCGCAAAGCGCTGGAACCGTCGGGCCATGACTCGCACGTCGAAACGGTCCGTGGCAGCGGATATCGCTTTACGGCACAGGTCCCGGCACGGTAAAAAACAGCCACGATGATCTGGCTGCGCACTTTTTTCCTGGTCGCTCTCTGGGCGATCATTTCGCTGTTCCTGCAATGGCTGATCGGCAACCCGGCGGGTTGGCTGGTATTTTGCGCAGCGCTGTTATTCATGCTGTTCTGGCGCAGCTGGCGCCTGCGTTCGGTATCGCACTGGGCGCACCACCCAGAAACCTCCCCCCCCGCCTCGGTCGGGCCCTGGGACGACATTCTGGCGCCGCTGTATCGCTATACCCGTGCTCGTGCACGAGATTTGGCCGAGGCCCGTGCGGCCATGCAAAGCATGCTGTCTGCCGCCCAGGCCTTGCCCGACGGCGTTGTGACGCTGAACGAAGATTTTCAAATTGAATGGTGCAATCGCGTCGCGCGTCACCATTTGACGCTGAACCTGCCGGCCGACCGCGGCCAGAATCTGCTGAATCTGCTGCGCGCACCGGAGTTTGTCGCCTATGCCCACCGCAGCGATTGGCCCGAGCCCATCCTGGTCCGCCTGGCTCATGGGGGGCAAGAGCGCGTCATGATGATGCACTTGGCCGCCTACGCCAGCAATCGCCGCCTGTTGATCACGCGCGACGTCACGCAAATCGAAAAGCTGGAAACGACACGGCGCGATTTCGTCGCCAACGTATCGCACGAACTGCGCACGCCGCTGACGGTATTGGCCGGGTTTCTGGAAACGTTGCGCGATATGCCTGCCGAGGCATTGGACGAAGAGCAGCGTGCCCAATACCTGTCCATGATGCACGAGCAGGCCTTGCGCATGCAGGCCATCGTAGAAGACCTGCTGACCCTGTCCACGCTCGAGTCGTCGCCCGGGTCCGACCCGCGAGCCGTAAACGTGCCCGCCCTCTTGCAGACCACCCGCCAGCAGATCGAAGCCCTCTCCGCCGGCCGGCATGTCTTTCACTGGGATATCGACGAGTCCCTGGACGTTCTGGGCGCAGAGACTGAACTGGCATCGGCCATGTCCAACCTGCTGACCAACGCCGTGCGTTATACGCCCGATGGCGGCACCATCACCGTGCGCTGGCAGGGCGCGTCCGATGGCGGAGCACGCTACAGCGTCCAAGACACGGGGATCGGCATCGCAGCGCTGCATATCCCGCGTCTCACCGAGCGTTTTTACCGGGTTGACCGAGGCCGTTCGCGCGCCGCAGGCGGCACGGGCCTGGGGTTGGCCATCACCAAACACATCGCCATCCGTCACGATGCAGAGCTGACCATTACCAGCGAACCGGGCAAAGGCAGCACGTTCGCGTTGTATTTCCCGGCGGAAAGGGTCGCGGCGGCCTGAACGGCACTATCGCCATACAGACCGAATGGACTCTCGGGTCCCGCGCGCCAAACTGCGTCACAATGATTGAAAAGAGTTTCATTTACTCTTTCCGTTCGGGCTTGCCCCTTTTTCACTGCCTTTCCCCCTGCCGCATCCATGACCAAGATTGTCCTGTTCGAGAACGTCCATCCCAGCGCCCGCGAAGTCTTCGCCGCAGCGGGCTACACCGACATCGTCACGCATGCAACGGCCCTGCCGCCGTCTGAGTTGCGCGAGGCCCTGCGCGGCGCGCACGTGGCGGGGATCCGTTCTCGCACGCAAATGGATGCGGAGGCCTTTGCCGCTGCTCCCGATCTGCGGCTGGTGGGATGCTTTTGCATCGGCACCAATCAGGTGGATCTGAATCACGCGATGCAACGTGGCATCCCGGTATTCAATGCGCCATTTTCGAACACGCGTTCGGTCGCTGAGCTGGTGCTCGGTGAAGCGATTCTGCTGTTGCGCCGTATCCCGGAGAAAAATGCCCGCGTGCATCAGGGACACTGGGATAAATCTGCCACGGGCGCATTCGAAACCCGGGGCAAAACGCTGGGCATCATCGGCTACGGCAATATCGGCTCGCAGATCAGCACACTGGCGGAAAGCCTCGGCATGCGGGTCGTATTCCATGACGTCGAGGGCAAATTGCCACTGGGCAATGCCCGGGCAGCGACCACGCTGGCGGAATTGTTGGAGCAAGCCGATGTAGTGACGTTGCACGTGCCGGGCGGCAAAAGCACAGAAAACCTGATCAATGCCGACACGCTGGCGCAGATGAAACGCGGAGCGATCTTGATCAACGCCTCACGCGGCACTGTGGTGGATATCGATGCGCTGCACGCGGCGCTGAAGTCCGGCCATTTAGCCGGCGCTGCGCTGGACGTCTTCCCCACCGAGCCCAAGGGCCCCAACGAGCCGCTGGCCAGCCCGCTGATTGGTCTGCCCAACGTGTTGTTGACGCCGCACATCGGCGGCAGCACACAAGAATCCCAAGAAAACATCGGCCGCGAGGTCGCGGAAAAACTGGTGAGATTCCTGCAGGCCGGCACGACCAAAGGTGCAGTCAATTTCCCGGAACTGCCGTATCAAGAACCGGCAGGCGAGGCGCGGATTTTGCACGTGCATCGCAACGCACCTGGGGCATTGGGTACATTGGACAATCTGCTGGCCGAACAGGGCCTGAACATTGTCAGCCAGAGCCTGCAGACACGCGGCCAGGTAGGCTACGTGATCACAGACGTCGACGGCGAGGTCAGCGACGCCGTACTGGCGACGTTGCGCAATCACCCCATTACCGTGCGCTGCGATCTGGTCTGAACGACCGTTACGGATAGGACATAGCGGCGTCCGAGTGGGCGCCGCTCGCCTCTCTGCTGTACTGTTGTTCGATCGGGAAACTCATCACCCGGATCGCGAGTGCGACACACCCTCAAACAGTCCCAATGAATCTGCCCCGATGATTCCCGACACACTCCCAATTAAATAATCGATTTTTTTGATACTCAGACCCAAAAAATATCGTTTTTCTATCAAAAAAACAGTGGCTAAACTATCTGCCATGCGATCGTTATCCATACGCTGAGTTTTTCGGTGGCTGGATCGCGACACAGGCCCACTTATTTTGATTTATTCTTATTGATTCGGAGTTTGTATGAGCCCCCCTGCCGTCCTGCCCCCTTTTCACCTCGCATTTCCTGTCCGCGACATTGCCGAGGCCCGCGCATTTTATGGCGACCTGCTAGGCTGTCCGGAGGGGCGCAGCGCGCCTGAGTGGGTGGACTTCAACTTCTATGGCCACCAGATCGTTGCCCATTTGTCGCCCGACGAATGCGGTCACAAATCGACCAGCGCCGTCGACGACCATGACGTACCGGTTCGCCACTTTGGCGCGGTCCTGCCCATGGAAGACTGGGAAACTCTGGCCAAAAAACTGACCGATGCCGGCACGAAATTCGTGATCGAGCCCTACGTCCGTTTCAAAGGCGAAGTCGGCGAACAGGCCACGATGTTCTTCCTGGATCCGTCGGGCAACGCTCTGGAATTCAAGTCGTTCAAGAACCTGGACTCTTTGTTCGCAAAATAATCCCGTCTGGAGGCGGTTGCCCTGGTGAACGAATCTTCTCTCACATCCAGTTCAACCGCCTGGCGCATTCTGCCGCAGGGCGATCGTTGCCTGATGATTTACTTCGGCGACCAGATCGACATGTCGATCGGTCGCCTTTGCCTGGCTGCAGCGAATCTGCTGCGACAGGCCGAGCTGCCCGGCGTGACGGACGTTGTTCCCTCATTCATTGCATTGGCAGTGCACTACCAGCCCAATGGCCGGCACGGGCCGCGTTACGCTGAGCTCGCCGCACAAATCGAACGGCTCCTGTCGCAGGGCATCACGCCCGATACGCAAACGGGAGGAGATGTCGAGATCCCGGTCTGTTATGGCGGGGAATATGGTCCCGATCTGGACGAGGTGGCGCGGCATGCCGGCATCTCGACCGACGAGGTCATCGCTTTGCACACGCAACCGGGCAATCTGGTGTTCATGCTGGGATTCGCCCCAGGTTTGCCGTACATCGGCGTACACGACGAACGCTTGAATATCCCTCGCCGTGCGTCACCGCGCACAGCGGTCCCTCCCGGCTCCGTCGCCGTCGCCAACCGCCAAAGCGTGCTGTATCCCAGCCGCTTGCCAGGCGGATGGAACATCATCGGTGCGACCCCGCTGTCATTATTCGATCCGGCGCGCACGCCCTCGACCCTGATGCAGCCCGGTGATCGAGTGCGCTTTGTGCCGATCGACGCCACAGAGTTTGACCGTCTGCGCGAGGCCACGCGATGAGTATCACCGTCCTCAAGCCCGGCGTGCTATCGACCTTCCAGGACCTTGGCCGCACAGGCAGCCAGCACGTGGGCGTCCCAGTCTGTGGCGCGATGGATCTGCGGGCCCATCGCCTGGCGAACTTGCTGGCGGGCAACGATGCAGATCACGCCTCGTTGGAAATCACCTTGGCGGGCCCGACGTTGCGATTCGAGGCGCCCGCCTGTTTTGCCATTACCGGCGCCAACTTGCAGCCTACGCTCAACGGCAATCCGATTACAGGCTATCGCCCCTTGATCGCGCGTGCGGGTGATGTGTTGGCGTTTGGCACTGCGCCTCCAGATACGGGCGTACGAGCCTATCTCGCTATTCATGGAGGCTATGCGCTAACGCCTGTCCTGGGCAGCACGAGCACTTATGTACGTGGCGGTTTTGGCGGCCATACAGGGCGCGCCTTGGCCAAAGGCGATGTCATCGGACTGCAGGCGTCACTGCCCACCGCGTCAGAGTCGCTATCCGAGCTGGCTCAGGCGCTATGGCAGATCCGCGTTTATGTGCCGTCGGCATTGTCTGGACGGACACGCGACTATCTGCGGCTACTCCCGGGAGTGCACTGGGACGAGTTCACTGCCGAGTCGCAACACGATCTGTTGCATGCCGAGTTCCGCATCAGTACCCAGTCCGATCGCATGGGCTATCGCCTGGAAGGCCCGCCGCTGGCCATGACCACGCCGCGCCAAATTCTGTCCGAGGCGACCGGCTACGGCACCGTTCAGGTTCCGTCCGGTGGCGAAGCCATTGTCCTCATGGCGGATCGCCAGAGTACCGGTGGCTATCCCAAGATCGCGCAGGTCATCTCGGTAGACTTGCCCGATCTCGCGCAACGCCGACCGGGGCAAAGCGTGCGCTTTGCATCGATCGATCTCGACGAAGCGCAACGGCTCGACGGCGAACGCGAAGAAGCCTTCACGCAGTTGCAAGAAGCGCTCGCATCGTTACGGGCGTTGCTGCGAGCCTGAGTCATACGGGTTAGGATTATGTTGATCCTCGGCTAGCCATCGAACACTGAATCCGACGCCCATCCTGCATCGTCACGGGCACTCACCATCATTCGTCCTATCAGGAACTTCATCATGACCGCCACCACCAATCTCGTCATCGATCTGAACTGCGACATGGGCGAAAGCTACGGCGCCTGGCACATGGGCAACGACGATGCGGTGCTGCAGTTTGTCAGCTCAGCGAACGTCGCCTGTGGATTTCATGGTGGCGATCCCTCCACCATGCGCAAGACCGTCGCCGCTGCGCTCAAACACAACGTTTCAATCGGCGCCCATCCGAGCCTGCCCGATCTGGTGGGTTTTGGCCGCCGCCCGATGCAGGTAACGCCGCAGGAAGCCTACGATATGGTGGTCTACCAGGTCGGCGCCCTGGCCGCCGTCGCTGCCACGCAAGGCACGCGTCTGCATCATGTCAAAGCTCACGGCGCGCTCTACAACATGGCCGTCAAAGACCGCCCTCTAGCCCAGGCGATTGCCCGCGCAGTGCACGATGTCGACGCAAGCCTTGTCCTGTATGGTTTGCCGGGCAGCTATCTCATCGAGGCCGCAAATGAACTCGGCTTGCGCGCGGCCAACGAGGTGTTTGCCGATCGCACCTACCAGGACGATGGATCCCTGACGCCTCGCACTCAGCCGGGTGCAATGATCGAAGACGTGGACACGGCCGTCGCTCAGGTGCTGCGCATGGTCCAGGATCGAGTTGTCCGCTCGGTCAATGGCCGTGATGTTCCCGTTCAAGCAGACACGCTTTGCATTCATGGCGATCAGCCTAATGCGGTCGTGTTTGCAGAGGGGCTTAGACAGGCGTTGCTGAAGGCAGGCGTTGAGATCCGGAAGGTTTGAACGCTGTTGCTAGACAAAATATCTCTCGAACTGCTGCATTGGCGTGAGGCCACGGGATGGCACATGCATGCAATAGATGCCTCATCAAAGAAGTGCACTACGCAACACCATCGCAAGCCGCGATCGCAGCCAAGCAGATCCTCCAACCAGGCACCACGCCACCCCTCCTGCATGCCCGGACCGATCGCTTGAGGTGGGCGCGCAGGGCGCGCGCCGAAAGCAGCACCGCAAGATCTTCTTCTTTGCCAACACGGCTGCAAAAAACGCCAAGCACACGAGTCGTGCCAGCGATGCAGAGAGCTCTAGTTGCTGCCAGTCGAGCCGAGGCAATCGGCCCGGCCGGGCGCCTCAAAGTCGAGTGGAGCGGATGTCGAAGGAAGCGCGAAGGCGCGGACGAGACGAGCGAACACGGTGTCCGGCGCCCGCGCGCCGGACCGACTTTGTGAAGCCCGGCCGGGCCGATTGCCTCGGCTCGACGACCAACAGAACTCCTACCGCCTCCGAAGCACCACACCCTACACGAGCACCCGTTCAATCCCCCCCGAGTTAGCCCGCCTAACATACTCCTCCATCCACTGCTCACCCAAAATATTCCGCGCCATCTCAACAACGATGTAATCCGCATCCATAGCCGTATCGCCCTCATAGCGCGACAAGCCTTGCAGACACGACGGACAAGATGTCAGTACTTTGATATCCCCGGTATATCCATCCTGACGCAAGGTATTCTGGTTTTTAAGCAGTTCCTCTTGCTTGCGGAAACGCACCTGAGTAGACACATCAGGACGCGTCACAGCCAAGGTCCCCGACTCGCCACAGCAACGATCCGTCTTGATCGCCCCATCGCCCACGAGCGAACGCACGGTCTTCATCGGATCCTGCAGCTTCATCGGCGTGTGGCAAGGATCGTGGTACATGTAGCGAGTACCGGTAATGCCATCGAGCTTGATGCCCTTTTCCAGCAGATATTCGTGAATATCGATCAGACGGCAGCCCGGAAAGATCTTTTCGAATTCATAGCCTGCCAGCTGGTCATAACACGTCCCGCAGCTCACCACGACCGTCTTGATGTCCAGGTAGTTCAACGTATTCGCGACCCGATGGAACAGCACCCGGTTATCCGTGATGATCTGCTCGGCCTTGTCGTTCATACCGTTGCCACGCTGCGGATAGCCGCAGCATAGGTAGCCTGGCGGCAAGACAGTCTGCACGCCTGCGTGCCAGAGCATGGCTTGCGTGGCCAGACCTACCTGCGAAAACAAACGCTCCGACCCGCAACCCGGGAAATAGAACACCGCCTCGGTATCCGCCGACGTGGTCTTGGGATCACGAATGATGGGCACGTAATTGGCGTCTTCGATGTCGAGCAGCTTGCGTGCGCTTTGCTTGGGCAATCCGCCCGGCATTTTCTTGTTGACGAAATGCACGATCTGTTCACGCAGCGGCGGCTTGCCTACCGTAGCGGGCGGATGCGCGGTCTGCTTGCGCGCAAACGACGACAACACATCATTGGCCAGGCGCTGCGCCTTGTATCCTACGCCCACCATGGCCTTGCGCGTCGCATTAATCGTGGCCGGGTCTTTCGCATTCAAGAAGAACATAGCTGCCGCCGTGCCCGGATTAAAAGACTTGCGCCCCATCCGTCGCAGCAGCGCACGCATGTTCATCGACACGTCGCCAAAATCGATATCCACCGGACAGGGGTTGTAGCACTTGTGGCATACCGTGCAGTGATCGGCGACATCCTCGAACTCTTCCCAGTGTTTGAGGCTGACGCCGCGACGAGTCTGCTCCTCGTAGAGGAACGCTTCGACCAGCAGCGACGTGGCCAGGATCTTGTTGCGAGGCGAATACAGCAGATTGGCCCGCGGCACATGCGTGGCGCAGACGGGCTTGCATTTGCCGCAGCGCAGGCAGTCTTTGACCGATGCGGAAATCGCACCGATATCGCTCTGCTGCATGATCAGCGACTCATGCCCCATCAAACTGAAACTGGGCGTCCAGGCATGGCGCAAATCTGCACCTGGCATCAGTTTGCCGGCGTTGAAATGCCCGCGCGGGTCGACACGGCGCTTGTATTCCTGGAATGGCGCCAACTCGGCCTCGGTCAGGAACTCATACTTGGTCAGCCCAATGCCGTGCTCACCCGAAATCACGCCATCCAGGTCCCTCGCGATCTGCATGATGCGATCCACTGCCTGGTGGGCCTCGGTCAGCATCTCATAGTCGTCGGAGTTGACCGGGATGTTGGTGTGCACGTTGCCATCGCCCGCATGCATATGCAGCGCAACGAACACTCGACCCTTTAGCACGCGAGCGTGTATGGCCTTGAGTTCGTCCACAATGTGCGTACCCGTAGCACCCGAAAAAACGTTCTGCAGCGGCGCCAGGACCTCGGTTTTCCAGGACACGCGTATCGTGCGATCCTGCACCACATCAAAGAGGCGCGCATCGGGCTGCGCGGCGACACGATCGGACAGCGCACCCTGCAAGGGCGTCATGCCCACACTGGCCAGATCCGGCAACGCCTGGCGCAGCGGCAAGTCGAGATTATCCAGCAGCCATTGCCAACGTCCACGCACCTCGGCCAACACTTCCATTGCATGGCTGGTGCGCTCGGCCAACGTATGCGTACGCGTGAGCTCATCATCCTCGTCCTCGGCCTTGCCCACCGGCAAGGGCTCGGACAGATAAGCATCCAACGCATTCAGCAGCTTGAGCTTGTTGCGCGTCGACAGTTCGATGTTGATGCGCTCGATGTGATCCGTATATTCGCCCATGCGCGACAACGGAATCACCACGTCTTCGTTGATCTTGAACGCATTGGTATGACGGGCAATCGCCGCCGTACGTGAACGGTCGAGCCAGAATTTCTTGCGCGCCTCGGCACTGACGGCGACAAAGCCCTCGCCGTGGCGCGTATTGGCCAGACGCACGACCTCACTGGCAGCAACCGCCACCGCGTCCTCATCGTCACCGACGATGTCGCCAATCAACACCATTTTCGGCAGCGTGCCGCGTTTGCTCTTGGTCGCGTAGCCCACCGCGCGTAGATAGCGCTCGTCCAGGTGCTCCAGACCCGCCAGGATGGCGCCGCGTGCACGACCCTCGCCGTCCAAGTAATCCTTGACCTCGACGATCGACGGAATCGCATCCCGGGCCTGTCCGAAAAACTCCATACAGACCGTGCGCGTATGACGCGGCATGCGATGCAGCACCCACCGCGCCGACGTGATCAGGCCATCGCAACCCTCTTTTTGCACGCCCGGCAGACCCGCCAAGAATTTATCGGTAACGTCTTTGCCCAGGCCTTCTTTGCGGAACACCCGGCCCGCGATTTCGAGTAATTCTGTCTTGAGCAGCTTTTCGCCAGGCTGGCCGCTGCCGTCGAACCATTTCAGCTCGAACCGCGCCGTCTCGACATCGTGGATTTTGCCCAGGTTGTGATCCAGGCGCGTGACTTCCAGCCAATTGCCGTTGGGATCGACCATGCGCCACCAGGCCAGATTGTCCAGGGCAGTGCCCCAGAGCACGGCCTTTTTGCCGCCGGCGTTCATGGCGATGTTGCCGCCCACGCAGGAGGCCTCAGCCGAGGTGGGATCTACCGCGAACACGAATCCCGCCTGCTCCGCAGCCTCGGCCACGCGCTTGGTCACAACCCCTGCCCCGGCAAACACCACGGCCGCGGGCTCGGTCAGGCCGGGCAAGATACAGGACTCGACCGCACCCAGCGTGTCGAATTTCTCGGTATTGATGACCGCCGATTTCCAGGTCAATGGAATCGCCCCACCGGTATAACCGGTGCCACCGCCGCGAGGGATGATGGTCAGGCCCAGCTCAATACAGGCGCGCACCAGGGCAGCGATCTCGGACTCGTTGTCCGGGGTCAATACGACAAAGGGATATTCGACACGCCAGTCGGTCGCGTCGGTCACGTGAGACACCCGCGACAGGCCATCGAACTTGATATTGTCTTTGGCCGTGATGCGGCCCAGCACCTTCTGGGCTTGCTTGCGCAGGTGCTGGGTTTGGTCGAACTCGCTCTCGAACGCTGCGATGGCCGAGCGCGCGCGAGCCAACAGCTCGACGACTTTGCTATCGCGCTGCGGATCGTGGCCAGCCTCGGTGGGCGAGTCCGGCTCGCGACGCTTGTCGATTTCGCTCAGACGATGATGCAGCGCGTCGATCAACAGCTTGCGCCGCTTTGGATTGTCGAGCAGGTCGTCCTGCAAATAGGGATTGCGGCGTACCACCCAGATATCGCCCAACACCTCGTACAGCATCCGTGCGGACCGGCCTGTGCGGCGTTCGCCACGTAGATCGCAGAGCCATTGCCAGGCGTCTTCGCCTAACAGACGGCCAACGATCTCGCGATCGGAGAACGACGTATAGTTGTACGGAATTTCGCGCAAACGCGCAGTAGCTGCGGGCGGAATCGCCTCGGAGAGGATTTGGCTGGCGAGGGGGGCGTTCATGAAAAGACGGGGAGTAGGCCCTTAAAGAATCATTTTATGACATTGCGCAGAAATTGCCCTGCGGCGTGCTGACGCGTCCAGAAAAACCGCAGTTCCCAACCCCTGGGCGAAACGGCGTAATGCGAGAAAAACGCATATACCCCAACGAGTTAAGACAGGCTTGAATATGTAGCTGACCACCTGACAGCACTACACCGGCTGCGGGAAAAACCATAACAGGCCTGCGGTCATCACCGTGTAGCGAGCCAATTTCCCAATGGCCATGTACAGCACGCAGGGCCAGAATGCCAGACGCAGCCACCCGGCCACCGCACATAAGGGGTCGCCGACAGCGGGCAACCAGGATAACAGCAGGGCGGGCGGTCCCATACGATGCAACCATTGCTGGGCGTACTGATGCCAGCGGCTGCGCATATTCTTGTCCATGACCGGCTCGCCAGCCTCCGGCGACGTGTGGGGATGCTTCTCGCGCCAGCGTTCCAAGGCCCGGTGCGCGCCCAGCCCCATGGCGTAGCTGATCGCGCCGCCGACGGTGTTACCCACTGTCGCCACCAAGACCGCCGGCCAAAACATATCGGGGGCCAGCTTCACAAACCCGAAAACGGCCGGCTCCGATCCCAAAGGCAACAGCGTCGCCGAGATCAGGCTGATCAAAAAGATGGCGGGCAAACCGATTTTTGGCAGTGCCAAGACCGCTAATAACCAATGCACCGCACTCAGTAGACTTTGTTCCATGACGCCACGGAATCCTTCAACCGGTACCGGATGGGCGGCAGTGTAGCCCGGACGGCAAAGTCGCGCCGGACGCTGTGGTAATCTGGCCCACGCCTTATTTCTCTCACCCGGCCTTTACGCCATCATGTCTGACGATTATCTAAAACGCATCCTGACCTCCAAGGTCTACGACGTCGCTGTCGAATCCCCCCTCGAAACCGCCACTCAGTTGTCCCAGCGAATTTCGAACACGATTCTGCTCAAGCGTGAAGATACTCAGGCAGTGTTCAGCTTCAAGCTGCGCGGGGCGTACAACAAGATGGCCAACCTGAGCCCGGCGGCCCGCAATCGCGGCGTGATCGCGGCGTCCGCGGGCAATCATGCGCAGGGCGTCGCCCTGTCGGCCCGCCGGCTCGGATGCCGTGCAGTCATCGTCATGCCGACCACCAGCCCGCAGGTCAAGATCGACGCTGTGCGCAGCCTGGGGGGCGAAGTCGTCCTGGCGGGCGAAAGCTTTTCTGATGCTTACGCCCACGCGCTGACGCTGGAAAAGAAGGAAAAACTCACCTTCGTGCACCCCTTTGACGACCCGGATGTCATCGCCGGCCAAGGCACGGTGGGCATGGAGATCTTGCGCCAGCACCCCGGCCCCATCGATGCGATTTTTGTCGCGATCGGCGGTGGCGGGCTGGTGTCGGGCATCGCCGCCTATATCAAACAGTTGCGGCCCGAGATCAAAATCATTGGCGTCCAGACCGAGGATTCGGACGCCATGCTGCGCAGCGTGCGCGCCGGGCGGCGCGTGCAGCTCAATGACGTCGGCCTGTTTTCCGATGGCACGGCAGTCAAGATGGTGGGAGCAGAGACGTTCCGCCTGACGCGCAAATACGTAGACGATTTCGTGGTGGTCGATACCGACGCGATCTGCGCAGCCATCAAAGATGTGTTTACGGATACTCGCAGCGTGCTCGAGCCCGCTGGCGCCATGGCCGTCGCGGGTGCCAAACAGTACGCGGCCGAGCACAAGCTCAAGGGCAAAACCCTCGTCGCCGTCGCGTGCGGCGCCAATATGAACTTCGACCGCCTGCGCTTTGTCGCCGAGCGTGCCGAGGTCGGCGAAATGCGCGAGGCCGTCTTTGCCGTGACCATGCCCGAACAACGCGGCAGTTTCCGCAGGTTCTGTGAGCTGGTGGGTAACCGCAGCGTCACCGAGTTCAACTACCGCATATCCGACGCCCAGCGCGCCCATGTCTTTGTCGGCGTTCAAATCAATTCGCCTGCCGAGCCCGACAAAATCGCGGCAAACTTCCGCCGCCATGGTTTTGATACCCTGGACCTGACCCATGATGAAATGGCCAAGACGCACTTGCGCCACATGGTGGGCGGGCACTCTGCCCTGGCCAGCAACGAGCTGCTGTATCGCTTTGAATTCCCGGAACGTCCGGGCGCGCTGATGCGCTTTTTGAATGCGATGAATCCAGACTGGAACATCAGCCTGTTCCATTACCGCAATCAGGGCGCCGACTACGGCCGCATCCTGATAGGCATCCAGGTCCCGCCCTCGGACAAAAAACAGTTCAAGACCTTTGTATCGGAGCTCGGCTACCCCCATTGGAACGAAACGGACAATCCCGCCTATAGGCTGTTCCTGTAACCGCCCCGACATCGTTTTCGCGAGAACGGCCCAGGGCAATGCCCTGGGCCGTTTTGCTGTAGCGTTGGCATTACGCTGGCGCCTCGACTGGCCAGCGGCCGCCGACACAATGCCACGCTCCAAAAAAGTGGGGGCCCCCGAAGAGGCCCCCTATCTAGGTACTACACACGCCCGGCGCAAACCTTCGCGGGGTCAGTTGTCACTCGATGGATAACGGAGAAGACCATACATTCGTCAACCCGCGCCGGGACGTGTGAGGTACTTAGAAGCGGTGACGCAAGCCGACTGCCACAGCGGTGCTGCGCTGGTCTTCTTGGAATGCCCAGTTGTCGCCGTACGAACCCATTGCGTACAGGTTGGTACGCTTGCTCAGATCATAGGTGTAACCGAGGCTGAACGTGTTGCTCGTGGCGTCGTCGCCAGCCAGACGGCTGTTGTTGACGTCAGCGCGCTGCCAGGAGGCCCAGATGTTGCTGGCGCCACCGATCGGAGCACTGATGCCCAGCAGGTAGGAGTTAACGCGCGAGCCGTCAGCGATTTTCCAGCTGCCGAGGCCCGTGCCGTCTACGTCGCTCAAGCCATCAATGCTCGTGCCGACGAACCAGCCGCCGAACGTTTGACCGAAAGCAGCCGAGACCTTGACCACTTCGAAGTCATAAGCAGCGCCGAGGATGTACGACTGGACCTTATCGGTGTCGTATTGACCCTTGACACGGCCGCTGTCCGGACGGAAGTTGTCATACGACAAAGCCACATCCAAGGGGCCGTTCTGGTAGCGAGCACCAACGGTCAACACACGGTTGTTTTCGTTGGTACGGAAACCGCCGCCGGTGTCAGCATTGTCGTCAGCGTTGAACGAATAGCCAACGCCGAACTTGAAGCCCGAGAACGACGGGGTTTGGTACAACACCATGTTGTCCAGACGAACGGTGTTAGCCGAGCTGAACGATGTACCCATGGTGGCTTGGTCGTAGCTGATGCCCGAGGGATCGATACCAGCGAAGTACTTGGAAGCCAAGTTGGTTTGACGGCCGAAGTCCAGTTGACCCCAGCTGTCGCTTTGCAGACCGACAGTGGCTTGACGGCCAAACAGACGGCCGCCTTGCGACGAATTACCGTTGTTGGGCGAGAAACCGCCTTCCAGAGTGAAGACCGCCTTCAGGCCATCGCCCAGGTCTTCCGAACCGCGCAGACCGAAACGCGAACCACTGTTCACGCCGTCCACAGCGCCGATACGGCTGGCTTTGTCGCCATTCGCGCCCTTGACTTGGTTGTAACCGATACCTGCGTCAATCAGGCCGTACAGCGTAACCGAGGTTTCGGCTTGAGCCACGCCTGCGAAGCCGGCGGCCAGCGCAACGGCCAGTAGCGTTTTTTTCATCATGATTTCCTAAAGCGATGTGACAGGAAAGGGCATGCGTGACCCGCTTTATGCCAGCGGCAACGTCGGACGACGCATGTACGTTTAGAAGTATCTTTCCTTGAGCAATAGGGATTAACCACAAATTTGGAGAGCTGTTTTCCATAAATGCGGGTAAACCATGACTTGCGACGCAACAATCGACGGAATCCCCAGGCAGGACGGGGATTTTGTGTCAGCTCCCCATCCTCAATTCATCACGGTGCCTGTGAGCATTTGCTAATAAGCAACGTTGCATTTGAACAACATTCGCCACAGGTGGCTCATTATGGACGGCGCCAGACTGCACGCCGCGGCTACCCAGCTCAGCCCCGCGTCGACTTGGCCGAGTGTGACACGAACTCGGCACACGCCCTATTACTAATGAGTGATGGTTAATGAAAGCCTGCCGTCTCATCCACGCCATCATCTTTCATCACCGCTATGCCGCATCCAGCGGGCACCTGCCCCCCTCACACTATTGAACACCGGACCCGTCCTAATTACAGGTCCACCAGGAACGTTTGTCCACCATCAGCGTCCTATCAAGGGCGCTTCGCCTGCATATCACGGCTTCCCCCGCGTTGCGACGAGCGTTATTCCAGCAAACGGAACAGTTTTTTCCATTTTTGCTGCATACATTATTGGTAGTGTTGGGATATTGTCTATATCCAGCACGCAACATACAGAATCACATGGATATCCAGCTAAACGACATCGCGTTGTTTGTCGAAGTCGCCAAGCGCAAAAATTTCAGCCATGCCGCCGAGGCGCTCAACATACCCGCATCGACGCTGTCGAGGCGCGTCAGCGATCTCGAGCACAATATCGGCATGAAGCTGCTCAATCGCAGCACCCGGCGCATCGATCTAACCGAAGCCGGCCTCATGTACTTTGAACGCTGCCGGCCCATTATCGAAGAGGTCCGCGTCGCTCATGATCAATTGCTGGACATGGCTGCGCAGCCCAAAGGACGTCTGCGGGTTTCGATGCCTTCGAGCCTGGCACAGCTATTCTTGCCCGCGGTGATCCAGGGCTTTCGTGCCCAGTACCCGGATATCGAGTGCGATTTTGATCTGAACATGCAGCCGATCGATCCGATCAGCAACCCCTTTGATCTCGTGCTGCGTTTTGGCCGGCAACCCGACTCCAATCTGGTCGCACGCCAGATCGTGCTGCTGGAGCACCGTTTGTATGCCTCGCCGCAGTATCTGGCTTTGCACGGCACGCCGCGCTCGCCCGCCGATCTGGGGCATCACGAATGCCTTCGTCCAGCAATGAGCGAAGCCTATTCTTATTGGGTGCTGCATTCGGGCGACAAGGTCGAACGTGTCGCCGTGTCCGGACGCCTCGCCGCCAATAACGTCAGCATGCTGTCGCGTCTGGCGGGTCAGGGGCTGGGGATTGCCCCGCTGCTATATTTCGACACCATCGGCCAGCCGATTCAAAACAAAGGGCTCGTGCCGGTATTGCCCGACTGGGCCTTGACCCCGATTCCGCTATTCGCCCTCTTGCCCTCGCGTACCATCCCCGCCAAAACGCGAGCATTCCTGGACTTTATCCAGCCGCGCCTGACCGATCCGGGCTCGTGGGCGATCCCGGACGCCGCTTGAGGCAGCGGCGTCACTCGGCGCTATCGTAACTACATACCGTAAACAAGGGCGTGCCCGTCGTGGCGATCTTCCCCGAGCCGCCCAGCTCCGGCAAATCGATAATCGCGGCAGCCTCGACGACGTTCGCGCCGAGACGCTGCAGTAACTTGACCGCGGCCAGCATCGTGCCGCCCGTAGCGATCAGGTCATCCACCAGCAGCACTCTCTGGCCGGTACGAACCGCATCCGTATGGATTTCCACCGACGAATTGCCGTATTCGAGCGAATATTCCTCGGCCACGGTGCGATACGGCAGCTTGCCGCTCTTGCGCACAGGCACAAAGCCCAGGTTCAGCTCATAGGCCAGCACACTGCCAATAATGAAGCCGCGCGCGTCGACGCCCGCAACCAAATCCAGGCGCTGCCGCATATAGCGATAGACAAACAGATCGATCAAGACACGGAAAGTGCGCGGGTCCTGTAACAACGGCGTAATGTCGCGGAACACCACGCCCGGGCGAGGCCAGTCCGGGATGCTTCGGATAGTGCGTCGAATGAGCTCGACGGTGTCAGTCTGCATGGGCCTACCCCGGGGGAAATTGAAGCAAGGCGAACTATAACCGCGCCGATGCGGTTAAGCCAGAACAGAAACGTTCAGACAACCATCACGCAAAATCAGACGTCGGTCAACCGCGCCCTGCGGCAGTGCGGCATGCGTCACCAGCACCACCGTACGTCCCGCGGTGGCGTGAGCCAGATCGTTAAAGAATGCCGCCTGGGCGGCTTCGTCCAGGCCCGCCGTCGGCTCGTCCAAGGCGAGGACAGGACAAGACGTCAACAACGCCCGAGCCAGACACAGCCGCCGCGCCTGCCCCACCGATAAACTCGCGCCCGTTTCCCCCACCCAGGTGTCCAAGCCGTCGGGCAGACTGCGCACGAAATTCCCCAGCCGAGCGGCATCCAAGGCTGCCCATAGCATGGGATCGTCTGCCTGCGAATCACCAATCAATAAATTGGTCCGCAGTGTGCCCAGAAAAACAGGCGCATCCTGGGCAAGCCAGGCGATGCGGCGATGCACGTCAGCCAACGAGGCGTTGCGCAGATCGATCCCTCCGAAACGAACACAACCGGATAAGGGGTCCTCCAGTCGCAGCAATAGTTGCAACAGCGTGGATTTACCCGAGCCGCTCGGCCCGGTAATCGCCACACGTTCACCAGGCTCGATGCGCAGACTGACGGCATTCAACACCAACGGTCCCAACGTGCCAACGGCCGCGGAATAGGCAAAGGACACCTGGTCAAACTCGATCGCGCCCCGCTGGGGCAATGGCATAGGCCGGCCTGGATCAGCTTGGTCCGGCGCTTGTTCGACCACCGCCTGAATACGCTGTGCCGCCGCTACCGCTCCACCCAGCCGCGCAGCCCCTCGCATCAACGGCCCAGCCACTTCAAAAATGCCAATCACCGCCAACAGCAATCCTGCCAATAACGGTCCGCTCAGACGCTGCCGGCTGAGCTCGTCCAGGCCAAACCACAAGATCGCCAATACACAAAGCCCTGCCAAAACCTGCAAGGCCCATGCTCCATTGGCGGCAATACGCACCTGCGCCTTGCGCGCGCGCGTCATATCCGCACACTGCGACATGAAGCCGGTCCGTACTTGATCGACAGCCGACAGCGCCACGACATCAGCGTGGCTTTCCACAGTCTCTAACGCCATTGCACGCAACGCCGCCTGACTTTCCTGGATCGCTAAACCTGGCAAGCGTGCAGCACGGGCCTGCCACACAGGCAGCGCCACACATGCCATCAACATCGCGCCGGCCAATACCCACCCGGCCGCCGGCACCCAGACGCCCACCACCACCGCCAACACAGCGGCAGCGATCGCAGAGGTGAGCATCGGTGTCAGCACATGCAAGAACACCGTATCCAGCGCGTCCACGTCTCCTGTCAGGCGAGTCACCAGATCGCCATCGCGATAGCGTCCCAGCTGACGCGGCGTCAAACGCACCAGCGCCTCGAACACGCGGCTGCGCAAATCCGTCAATAAACGCAGCGTGGCAGCATGCCCGACCAATCGCTCTGCGTAACGCGCCGCGATACGCACGAACGACAGCAAGCGCACCAACGCAGACGGGACAAAAAGATTAAAAACAGAGCCTGCGCCGGCCAAGGCCGCAGCGCTGAGAAACCAACCGGACACCCCGAGCAAACCGACACCGGCTGCAATGGTGAGCAACGCCAGAAACAGCGTTCCCAGCAGCGCTCCCAAACGACGGCGATATAAGGGCGGCAGCAAACGCAGCAATGCTGTCATGCCGGCTCCAATTTGCCGTTGACCAGCCGGATCGTGCGCGGCAAACGCTGCGCCACGGCGCAAGCATGCGTTGCCAGCAACAATGTTCGTCCGCGTGCAAATGCCAGGATCTCGTCCAGGACCTGAGACTGCGTTGCCTCATCGAGAGAGGCCGTGGGCTCGTCCAGCAAGATCAGCCCGGGATCTCGCAGAAACAAGCGCGCCAGCGCCACGCGCTGCGCCTGCCCGCCCGACAAGCCGCGGCCGCGAGGCCCCAGCATCGTATCCAACCCCTCACGCAACGGCTCGGCGAACGTCATGACGCAGGCGCGCCGGGCGGCCTCAAGAACTTGTTCGTCGGTTGCCTGCGGCCGCCCCAAACGGATGTTGTCTGCAATACTGGCCGCAAACAAAAAGGGCCGCTGACCGATCAAGGCCACACGCTCACGCAGTACGATTTCATCCCACTCGGCCAGCGGCACGTCATCCAGCATGATGTGCTCTGCACAGGGACGCAACCGAGCGAGGACCTCCAGCAAGGTCGTCTTGCCGCTGCCGCTCGGCCCCATCAGAGCGATATGCTCGCCCGCAGACAAGGCCATGGACGCATCGTCCAACACTGGCGAAGTACGCCCCAGTGCTTGAATACTCAAGCCGCGTACCGACACCGCAATACCCGCAGCACATGTGTCGGCCGAAGCACCCGCGACATGAGTGGCGGCCAATAGCGCCACTGCCCGGGCATCGGCGGAAACGGTCACGCCAGAGCCGCCACTCAGCGAACGCGTGGCGCCGTCCTCATCGGAGGCAACGGCAGCATGCACCTCGGCCGGCTCGACGGCGGCAACCTCCGAATCGCCGAACGGCGCCGACGTGTCTGGCAAGCCCTCGAACGATGCGGCAATCTGCGCAGCCGCGGCTCGCGCCGCCGCACGATCATGATAGTGCGCCGCAAATTGACGCAAGGGCGCATAAGTCTCCGGCGCCATCAACAAACAGAAGAAACCGACTTGCAGCGTCAGCGGCGTCGCCCGCACATCGAGAAACCCGAGGTACGACAAACCAAAATACACCGCCATCCCGGCGACGCCCAACGCCGCAAAAAACTCCAGCACCGCCGACGACAGAAAAGCAATGCGCAATACCGATAACGTGCGCTTGCGCACGGCCTCGCTGGCCATGGCGACCGACGAAGCCTCGGCTTGCGCACGACCGTAGAGTTTCAGGGTGGACAGGCCGCGCAGACGATCGGCGAAAAATCCGGATAGCCTGGCAAACGCACGCACATGCCGCCGGCTCGCTGCCTCGGCGCCCCATCCCACCAGAGCCATGAACAACGGAATCAATGGCGCCGTCACGAGCAACAACAACCCCGCAATCCAATCGAACGGCAACAGCACCACCGCAAATGCCAGCGGCAATATCGCCGCCGATACCGCTGCAGGCAGATACCGCGAGAAAAACCCATCCAGCGCCTCGACTTGATCGACGATAGCGCTAGCCAATTCCCCCGACACCCGTGTCCGCGACCACATGGGGCCGCGGCCCACCAGGCGATCGAACAAGGCCAGGCGAATGCGTTGCTTAATGCTTTCGGCTGCGTGGGCTCCCGCCCGTTCACTGGCCCAGGCCAGGCCCGCTCGGCCCAACATCAGGACAACGATCACCGCGATCTCACCCAGCAATGCACTGCGAGGCGCCTGGCTGACAATCGCCGCATCCAGTACCCGGGCCAACAGCCAAGCCTGCACCAAGAGCAACGCCCCACCCAACAGAGGCGCCCCCACGGCCACGATGAGCGGCAGCCGCGGCACACGCGCCTGCGCACTCAACCAACGCGAGTGCTCACGCGCGAGCTTGTCTGTCTCAGGCCCCGAACCGGATGCCGTCTCAACAGCATCAAACTGCGTGCTGGTCACGTGCGCTCAGATGCCTTGGCCAATCTGGCAGGATCGTGTTCCTCGCCTTCACGCAGTTCAAACCACATGGCGTTCAAAATGCCAAACGCACAGGCTAAGCTCAAGCCCAGAATCCACGAGAAATACCACATACTTTTACGCTCCAGACAATGGGATGGACTAATAAGAATTAGGCGTACCCGAGATCGATTCGGTCGTGACCTTGCCACGCATGACGCGATAGACCCACGCGGTGTAGATCGTGATGATGGGCAGAAAGAACGCCACGGCCAACAGCATGATCCACAAGGTCAGATGACTCGACGACGCATCCCATATCGTCAGCCCGAAACGCGGCGCGGTCGACGACGGCATCAAGAACGGGAACAGCGCGAGTCCCACCGTCAGAATGACGCCGGCTACCGCTAATGCCGACACAATAAAGGTCAGCCAATTCACCCGCACGCTCAACAGCAGCGCTACGATCAATGCGCCCCCCACACCCAATGCCGGTGCGATCCAGGCGAGGGGCCATTTTTCAAAGTTGGCCATCCACGCGCCGGCCTGAACCGACACCTCTTTGAGCGCAGGATCCGATGCTGCCAGCGTATTCGTCGCACTGACGACGACATGTCCGTCCAGGCCACTCGCGACCCAGAAGCCGCCCGCCGCAAACAACGCCGCGGTCAGCACCGCTGCAATACGGCCTGCCTGGCGCGCACGCGCTGCCACGGCACCCTCAGTACGCCACGCCAACACAACAGCACCGTGCATGATCAACATGACCACGCTCAACACCCCAGCCAACAATGCAAACGGACTGAACAGCTGATAAAAATGCCCGTGATATTCCGGTCGCAGCGTATTGCTGTCAAAACCAAACGGGACACCCACAATCAGGTTACCCATGGCCACCCCAAACACCAGAGCGGCCACGACTCCCGACGCACAAAGCACGAGGTCCCAGGTATTGCGCCAGCGCGTGCCTTCCATCTTGCTGCGATACTTAAAACCTACCGGCCGCACAATCAATGCGATCAGCACCAGCATCATCGCCAGATAAAAGCCCGAAAACGACGCTGCGTACAACAGCGGCCACGCCGCGAATACGCCAGCACCCGCGGTAATCAACCAGACTTGGTTGCCCTCCCAGACAGGCCCCACCACATTGATCACCACGCGGCGTTCGGCATCAGTGCGAGCCACCACCGGCAACAACGCCGCAATACCCAGGTCAAAGCCGTCCATCACGGCAAAAGCAATCAGCAAGAGGCCCAACAGCCCCCACCACACCACGCGCAATGTCGCGTAGTCGAAAGGAATCAGCGTTTCCATGTGCGATCTCCGTGCTTAGTAGGCATCAACGGCAGCCGCCACGGGGTCGGCCTTGGTGGGGTGCGAGGCGGGCACCTCGGTCTTAGGTCCTGCTTTAATCGCGTGCAACATGACTTTCACGCCCACGATCAACAGCACGGTGTACAGCACCAGGAATATGCCCAAGCTGATCGCCAGATCGGTAAACGTCAGCCCGGAGGCGGCATAGTAGGTGGGCAGGACACCTTCGATCACCCAGGGTTGACGGCCATACTCGGCGACAAACCAGCCGGCTTCGATCGCCACCCACGGCAGCGGCAAGCTCCACAGTGCGATTTTCAGCAATGCCGGGCGGCTATCCAGACGTCCGCGTGATGCCAACCAGAATGCAACCGCAAAAAAGGCGATCAGATACATCCCCACCGCAACCATGATGCGGAAAGCCCAGAACAGCGGCGCCACATTCGGAATGGTGTCCAGCGCTGCCTGTTTGATATCGGCGTCGGTGACCTTGCTCAGGTCAGACTGATAACGCTTGACCAACAAGGCGTATCCCAAATCAGGCCATCCTTTGTCCAACACCATACGTGCTTCGGAATCGCCGGGATTTTTCCGGATACGCTCCATCGCCTCGTATGCCACGATGCCCTCACGAATGCGGAATTCGGCCCGGCGAACCAGATCGTCAATACCAAGCAACGGCGTGGTCAGCGAACGAGTACCGATGATGCCCATCACATAGGGAATCTCGATAGCGAAATCGTTTTTGCGCTCGGCCTGATTGGGGATCGCAAACAGATTGAAACTGGCCGGCGCCGGCTCGGTATGCCACATCGCCTCTATCGCTGCGATCTTCATTTTCTGATGCTCGGTGGTCAGATAACCGCTTTCGTCTCCCAGCACCACCACGGACAACGATGCGGCCAGACCAAAGCTGGCAGCCACGGCCATGGAACGCTTGGCCAGATCCACGTGACGGCGGCGCAACAGATACCAGGCGCTGATCGACATGACGAACATCGCCCCTGCGACATACCCTGCGCTCACGGTATGAACGAATTTGGCTTGAGCGACCGGATTGAAAATGACCGCGGCAAAATCGGTCATTTCCATCCGCATGGTGTCGGGGTTGAACACCGCGCCGACCGGGTTCTGCATCCACCCATTGGCAATCAGAATCCACAGTGCCGAGAAATTAGTACCAAACGCCACCAGCCAGGTCACGACCAAATGGCCGACCTTGGACAGACGATTCCAGCCAAAGAAAAACAGACCGACAAACGTGGCCTCGAGGAAGAAAGCCATCAGGCCTTCAAGTGCTAACGGCGCTCCGAACACATCGCCTACGTAATGGCTGTAATAGGACCAGTTCATGCCGAACTGGAACTCCATCACGACGCCCGTCGCCACACCCAAAGCAAAGTTGATGCCGAACAACGTGCCCCAGAACATCGTCATGCGGCGCCAGATATCCCGGCCCGTCATGACGTACACGCTTTCCATGATGGCCAGGATGAACGACAGCCCTAGCGTCAGCGGCACAAAGATGAAGTGGTACATCGCAGTCGCGGCGAATTGAAACCGCGACAGGTTCACAACGTCTAGATCAACCATGGATTGCTCTCCCCGGACAGACGACGAACCGCGACGGCATGCGCAGACCACAGCCGACGCAATGAATGTTGCATACGATACTCTCAACGGCGCGCATGAACCCAGCGGGTGTGCCGCGGGAATCAAGGAAATCGGAGGCAACCCCACGCTTTCTTGATAAGAACCTACAAAGCAGCTTCATAACTTTCTCTATTTACGCCACGACGTCAATCCCGGCCCCGCAGCTTGCCGGCAAAATCCAATGCTTTCTGTACCTTTTTCCCTAACTGCATCAGACGTTGCAGCGTTTCGGGAGGCAGGCCATGCACCTCGTCGAACCACCCCGTCGTCAGCTCGATGAGTTCGAGCATTTCCTGCATGCGTTGCTGGGCATAGACCTCTGACTCGCCTTTCGGCGGTTCAAGCAAGGTATCGCGCAGCAAGGTCAACGTCGGATCGATTTCGCGCTTGCGCTTTTCTTCCATCAGGATGCGAAAGATCTCCCAGACGTCTTTAGGAGTTTCAAAATAGTCGCGCCGGTCACCGACTCGATGGACCAGCTTCACGAGCCGCCAGGACTGCAGCTCCTTGAGCCCCATGCTGACATTCGAGCGCGAAAAACTCAGCGCCTCGGCGATGTCGTCTGCATGTAAGGGCTGCGGAGACAGGAACAGCAGGGCGTACATCTGGCCGACGGTGCGATTTACGCCCCAGCGGCTGCCCATTTCTCCGAAATGCAGCACGAATCGTTCTGTTTGAGGGCTAAGCGGCATAATTTTGTTACTTTAACTTCAGAAATTTCTGAAATTATCGAACAAATAGAATATGAAGACAACTGGCCCCTGCGCGACCATGCGCACACGTCGACCCGTTGCCGTCAAGAAACATGAAAATACAATCGTGGCATCATACGGCCGCAACATGCATCAGTCGTGACGATTCCGCCCGTAAATCGTCATGCCATGACAAAAATCAATCTTGCGGCATTTTTGTTGCCGGGCCGCCCCAAGGCAAAAGCGCCCCCCCCTTTTGGGCAATGCCAGTCAGTTAAGCCCTGAGTGGCATTTTTTATGGCTGCTGGTGTTTGTGGGCGTTTGCTGGTCGTGATTGTCTCTCTGAAGGCGTCCCTGTCGCGTGCCTGGGCGTGGCGCCGGGCCTATCGCACGGACTCGGCCCATGACCAGGGGCCTCGGTCCGCTGCGCGGACTAAATCCGTGCTCAACGGCCCGGCGCCACGCCCAGGCACGCGACAGGGACTCATGATGAGGGAATGCAACGAGGGCTGATTGCCATCAGCTGTTTTTTGAAGCTGTCTTTGCCAATGCGATGGGCAGGTTCATGTCATGTGGCCAAACTGGACGCATATCAACGGAGTCTGCTCAACAACGAGAAGCGTACAAACATCCGTCAATGGCAGCCATTGCGAGCAGGAGGTCGGCGTGTAAAAGCCCCGCCGGGCCGTTGAGCCGCGATTTAGCCCGCGAAGC